>NZ_JAUBVR010000011.1:0-113089 GCF_036705955.1 Microcoleus sp. A6-C6
TATAATCTACCCATCCAGGGCAGACTTGATTGCCTCTTCTATCATACATTCCCCCCTGACAATTAATCCACCCTGCCTAGCCCCCCTTCAGAAGGGGGGGGCAAGATTCTGATCAAAGTCAACCCCTACTCCCTTCTTAAGGGGGATTTAGGGGGATCTAGACTTGGCAATCAGCGAGATTAATCAAAGGTTTTAGGTAATTGTTGAAACTACTGTCAACTGTCAACTGTCAACTGTCAACTGTCAACTGACTAATAACTACAAGATTTTTTCCAATCCGTAAACGAGCGATCGCAATTCCAGCACTTTACGTATAGATAACAGAACTCCCGGCATATAACAAGCGCGATCGCTCGTATCGTGTCGTAAAGTATAAACTTGACCTGCACCTCCAAAAATTACCTCTTGGTGAGCAATTAAACCGGGTAAACGGATGCTGTGAATCCGAATCCCTTCATCCGCCACAGATCCCCGTGCTCCGGGTATTTTTTCCGTTTCCTCAACTTCGGGGACATTGAAAGTTTTTCCCATTTCTGCTAACATTTGGGCAGTTTGAATCGCTGTGCCGCTGGGAGCGTCGGCTTTTTGATTGTGGTGCAACTCGATAATTTCTACGTGTTCAAAATACTGAGATGCCGTCACGGCGGCTTGTTGCAGCAAAACCATGCCGATCGAGAAATTGGGTATAATCAAACAGCCGATGCTGGCTTTGTCCGCGAATTCAGCTAAGTTTTCAATTTGCTTGCTGCTCAAGCCAGTAGTGCCGACTACCGGCCGTATACCATAAGCTATAGCCGATCGCACATTTTCATAAACCGACTTCGGGTGTGTAAAATCTACCATCACGCCTAACTGCTTTTCCTGAGCAGCCAATACCAGCATTCCTTGCAAGTCGTCAGTCACGGGAACTTCTAACGGGCCGCATCCGGCTAATTCCCCCGCATCGACGTGGAGGCACTCAGGAGAGCGGTCTACAGCCCCAAATAAGGTCATGTCATCAGCATTGGCGATCGCCTTAATTACTTCGCGGCCCATCTTGCCGCCAGCACCGTTAACAATCACCGGAATCGGAAGTTGATTCGTCATAATCTCAAATATATCCTGAAAGTTCGATCGACTAAATTTTAACGCTTCTGGGAATTTGGGGAAACAGGCGAATAAAAAACACGACTTGTCGGCAAATCTTCAACAAACCGGTTTCCCATCCAGAAATACTTGACAAAATCGAGTAATTAGCTTGAATAAACTCGGTTTCGGCACAACTTCTACATAAATTACTCAATATCATAATAAGCTCAATTCTGTAAGAACCGACTTGTCAGAAGCGAATTTGCACCCATATATTTTTTCTGTGACTGCCAAATTCTCTCGAAATCTTCGTTCTGTACTGTCTGTCGCCACTGGCCTCAACTTGAGTTCTCCAGGCCAGCGGGTCAGGATTTTGCCTGCTTTGTTGGCGGGCGTGACTGTAACGCTGCTGAATCTGGGAGTTCAGCGGTTGGGATGGCTGCAAAGCTGGGAATTGGGCAGTTTTGACTCGTTAGTGCGCTTGCAGCCCGATGCTGACCCCGATCCGCGACTGCTGATCGTGGGAATTTCCGAGGCAGATATTCAAGCTTTGGGGAGATTTCCGGTTTCCGATGGCGCGATCGCCCAAACCTTGACAAAACTGCAAAAATACCAGCCAAAAGTCATCGGTTTGGACTTATACCGGGATTTGCCTCAAGCACCGGGACACCAAGAATTGCTGACTCAACTGAAAGCGCCGAATGTGGTGGCGATCAACAAATTGAGCGATTCAGATAGTCCGGGAGTGCCTGCGCCTCCGGGGATACCGCCGGATCGGGTCGGTTTTAACGACTTCGTACTCGACACTGACGGCGTTGTGCGCCGCAATTTGCTCTCAGTCTCGCAACCAGACAAGAAAACTGCTTCCTCGTTTTCTTTGCAAGTAGCTTTGCTGTATCTCAAAGACAGAGTGCAGCAGAAAAATAGCCCTGTCAATCCCCACCAAATCAACTGGGGAAAAGCAGAATTTGTGCCTTTAAAATCTGACAGCGGCGGCTATGCAAATCTCGATACCAGAGGCTACCAAATTCTGCTCAAATACCGTTCTGGGAAACAGGTGGCGCGACAAGTCAGTATCACGCAGGTATTGAACGGGGAAATTGATCCAAGCTGGGTAAAGGACAAAATCGTGCTGATTGGGACGACGGCACAGAGTAGCAGAGACGTGTTTCTCACGCCCTACAGCCCAGTGAAAAAGCAAAGTCCGAAAATACCGGGGGTATTGCTGCACGCACAAATGCTCAGCCAAATATTGAGTGCGGTTTTGCAGGGGCGATCGCTCTTTTGGATGTGGCCACAATGGGCAGAAATTTTGTGGAACGGTGGTTGGGCGGTACTTGGCGGGGTTGTGGCTTGGCGGATTGTGCACCCGGCGAGGGCGGGATTGGTTGGGGGTGTGGCATTGATCGGGCTGTTCGGGATGAGTTTTGTGATTTTTATGGGCGGTGGATGGGTGCCACTGGTGTCGCCGGCTTTGGGTTTGGTGGTGACTGGTGTGGGTGTCAGCGCTTACAGGAAGCTTTACGATGCTTTTCACGACTCTCTGACGGGTTTGCCGAATCGGGATTTGTTTGTAGAGTCTTTGGGGCGGGCGATCGCCAATACTAAGGGCCGTCGCAGCTATCTGTTTGCGGTGCTATTTTTGGATTTAGACAGGTTTAAGGTGATTAATGATTCTTTGGGTCATTTGGTGGGGGATGAACTGCTGAGGGCAGTAGTGCTGCGGTTGAGGGCAAGTATTGGTCGTGCGGATACTGTGGCGCGGGTGGGGGGCGACGATTTTGCCATTTTGGCGAGGAATGTTGATGTTGAGAGTGCGGTGGATTTGACCGATCGCATTCACCAAGCTTTAATTGTGCCTTTTGAGTTAAGAGGGCAGGAAGTATTTGTCACCGCCAGCATCGGGATTGCGGTGGGTGGCGAACCAACTGCTGCCAGCCGGGAACAGCCGGAACACTTGCTCAGGGACGCTCACACGGCGATGTACCGGGCGAAGGCTTTGGGAACGGGAAGGTATCAGGTATTTAATGCTTCGATGCACGATTTGGCTGTGGAGAGGTTGCGGTTGGAGACGGATTTGCGGATGGCTGTCAAGCGTCGGGAGTTTTTGCTGTACTACCAGCCCTTTGTGTGTTTAGCCAGCGGGAGGATTATTGGATTTGAGGCTTTGGTGCGCTGGCAGCACCCGCAGCGGGGCTTGATTTCGCCGGTTAAGTTTATTCCCGTGGCTGAGGAAACGGGGGCAATTGTGCCACTGGGTGAGTGGGTGTTGGAGGAGGCTTGCCGGCAGTTGCGGCTGTGGGAGGGAATGTTTGATTTCGATCAACCTTTGATTATGAGTGTAAATTTATCTGGGAAGCAGTTTGCTCAACCGGATTTGGTCGATCGCATTCAGGCTATTTTGCGGGCAACGGGTTTGAGTGCCGAGAGTCTGAAGCTGGAGATTACTGAGAGTGTGGTGATGGATGATGTGGAGTCGGCGATCGCGGTTTTGAAGCAGATGAAAGCGTTAAATGTCAAGTTGGGAATTGATGATTTTGGCACTGGTTATTCGTCGTTGAGTTATTTGAGTCGGTTTCCTACGGATACTTTGAAGGTTGATAAGTCGTTTGTGGGGCTAATGGAGTTGGGCGAGGGAGAGAATGTGGCGATCGTGCGGACGATTGTGGCGCTGGCGCACGCTTTGGGGATGGATGTGATTGCTGAGGGTGTGGAGACGGCGGCACAATTAGCTCGGTTAAGGGCGATCGGCTGCGAGTACGGCCAAGGTTATTTTTTTGCTAAGCCCTTACCAAGCGAGGCTGCGACTGCCTTGATGGCTTCGGAGCCACAGTGGTAGTTATTGGTTATTAGTTATTGGTTATTGGTTGTTGGTTATTGGTTATTAGTCAATACCATCGCCCGCAAGCATTGTTATCGCAGACGATCGCACTTTTGATGCCAACCGTCATCGATCTATCCAGTGCGATCGGCTAGTTTTATGCGAAACGCGGCTTAATTCCAATAAAACTTTACGCAATCATGTAGTGTTGGGAGCGATCGCTCTTAGGGATCTCGCCATTCCCTGAAAAAAAGCAGTAAACGGATCTCGCCCTTACCTACCTCAGCTTAAACAGCAGTTGACAAAAATTGACAATATTTGCCATACTTGAATAGTTAGAGATGTAAAAGTTTACAAACTATGACAACACTCAACATATCGCTACCCGAATCGATGCGGGATTTTATCAGCGAACAGGTTGCCAAAGGTGGCTACAGTACCACCAGCGAATACATCCGACACTTGATTCGCCAAGAATTAGAACGAGTCGCAAAAATACAACTTGAGACATTACTATTGGAAGGTTTAGATAGCGGTGAATCTATTGAAATTACGGATGAGTGGTGGGAACAAAAACGCACTGAACTTGTTGAAAAAGTCCGCAAACAGAAGACATGACCAGACGAATTGTAATTAGACCAATGGCTAGTTTTGACATTGATGAACAGTTTGCCTATATCGCTACCAATAATTTTGATGCGGCATTGAGATTTTTTGATGCGGCCAGGCAAACTTTCTCCCAATTAGCACAAATGCCTGCTATTGGTAGCCTTTATAGTATTGAAAATCCGCGTCTGGTTGGTTTGCGGAAGTGGGCTGTCAGGGGATTTGACAAGCATCTAATTTTTTATGTAGAAAGGGATGAATATATTGAGATTGTGAGGCTACTCCATGCTGCGCGCGATCTTCCAGAGATTTTAGGAGAGGAAGAATAGTTATTAGAAATTGCGATCGACCTTTCGATACCAAAAAGTGTGATCGCCCTTCGCGCGTGAAAAAGTTGTCAAGGGCGATCGACCGGCACGATGAAAAAAGAGCGATCGCTCCTAATCTCAAAGATGCTATCATAGATGAACAGTTACTATGTCTTGATGGGTAAATGACATGAACGCTAAAGAATTGCTGCTTCAAGAAGTGGATAATATTCCAGATTTTATATTAGAAGAAGTTTGGGATTTTCTGCAATTTCTAAAAGTAAAATATGATAAAAACAAGTTAGAGTCAAGCCTGCTAAGTGAATCTGCTTTGCAAAAAGACTGGTTAAAGTCAGAGGAGGATGAAGCATGGCAGAATTTGTAAAAGGTGATGTGGTAGTTGTTCCATTCCCATTTTCAGATTTAACACAAGCCAAGCGCCGACCGGCTTTAGTTATAGCAACTTTGACAGGAGACGATCTAATTCTTTGTCAAATTACTAGCCAGAGAATAGCCGATCGCTATGCTATTACTCTTGAAAGTAGTGATTTTAGTGAGGGCCGACTTAAACCTTACGAGCAACATTAGACCTAATCGCTTGTTTACGGCTGACCGAGAAATTATACTTTATAAAGCTGGTAAGCTTAAGCCTGATAAGTTGAACGAGGCGATCGCTAAAATCGTTGAAATTATTCAGCAGTAATTGCCTGTTGTCAAGCGTTCCGTCTGTTCAAAATGCTGTTTGACTGCGTTGTGTTGTGCGATCGACCTTTCGATGTCAAAAAGAGCGATCGCCCGCCGCCCGTGAAAAAGTAGTAAAGGGCGATCGACCTTTGGATACTAAAAGAGCGTTAGCGAAGCCCTCGAAGAGGATCGCCCTTCGCCCGTGAAAAAGTAGTAAAAGGCGATCGACCTTTCGATGCTAAAAGTGCGATCGCCCTCCCATCCCAGAAAAGCGATATTAATGCTAAACTGGGAAATCGGGAAACTTAATTGATAATTATGTAAATGAAGTAAGAGCCTATATGCCAAGGAAAATTCGGGACTATAAGGCTGAATTGATTAGATTAGGGTTTGTGCAGCGGCGTGGGAAGGGGAGTCATCAGAACTGGAAGCATTCGCAACTACAACTGTTAATTACTATTGCCTTCAAAGACGGTGAAGATACACCGTTATATTTGGAGAAATTGTTAAAACAAGCAATTCAAGAGTTAGAAACAATTGCAGCAGAGGAATCAGAGGAATGAATTACCGCTATAGTTTATTAATTCAATGGTCACAAGAGGATCAACTGTATTTGGTAACACTACCAGAGTTTGCTAAACTGGCGATGCAGCCTTGCACTTATGGGAAAACTTATGAAGAAGCGATAGCCAATGCTCAAGAAGCGATCGCCAGCTACCTTGACTATTGCGAAGAAGAAGGTTTAGTACCTCCAAGTCGGATGACCGTTGCAGCTTAAATAAAAGGCGATCGCCCTTTCCATCCCAAAAAGCGATCACCCCTCCATCCCCAAAAAAGCGATCGCCCTTCGCGCGTGAAAAAGTAGTCAAGGGCGATCGACCGGCACGATGCAAAAAAGAGCGATCGCCCGTCGCCCGTGAAAAAGTTGTAAAGGGCGATCGACCGGCACGATACCAAAAGAGCGATCGCCCGCCGCCCGTGAAAAAGTCGTAAAGGGATCTCGACCTTTCGATGTCAAAAGTGCGATCGCTGGAAATTCCTTCTCTCTCAAGTGTCATTGTGCCCTTAGATTGGCTAAAATAATCCTCATATCGTCTAGAAAAGCTTTATGCCAGAAGTTGCACGATTTTACGGAATCATCATCAAAATTTTATTTCTAAACTAGACGAGTTTAGTGTTTTAGCTGATGTTTCGTATGAGTGTTACTATTATTCAAGTATCTTCACTATTAACGGGGACATAGTATGATGAATAGCGATCGCCTCGAAACCTTAAAGAACCAAGCTGAAAAACTCATACAGGCAGGTGATTATAAGGGAGCGATCGGCATATTCCAGGAAGCTTTGCAAATAGCTCCCAATAATACAGAATTTTTGAGAAAGTATGGTGAAGTATTGGGCAAAAATAAGCAATGTCAAGAAGCATTTAAAATCTTTGAAAAAGCTAAGAGGATTGACCCTACAAATGTAAAAATGTTAAGTTCCTATACTAAGGTATTAAAGGAGGGAGGTAGGCTAGATGAATGCTTAGAAAATTTGAAGATTCTAGTAGACATTGAGCCGAATAGACCGAGAACTCTCAGTAGTTATGCCAAGGAGTTGACTTTGGCTGGTCAGCATGAGAAGGCTTTACCATTTTTTAAGCGATCGCTAGAGAAGGATCCTAAGAATGTGAAAACATTATCTAGTTATGCCTATGCTTTGAATGGAACTGGCCAGCATGAAAAAGCTTTGGAAGTCTTGGAAAAATTAGTTGACCTTGAACCTGACAAGTTGATAACTATTAGGTATTATGCCCATACTTTAATTAAAATTAATCAGTATAAGAAAGCTTTTCAGTTCTTTGATAAAGCGCTTAAAATCAAATCTAATGATCATCTAATAACTCTAAATAATTATGCTAATGCTTTGACGGCAAATAATCAGTATGACAAGGCTTTTCAGTTGTTTGAGCAAGCACTTCAACTTGACCCGAAGGATCCGACAACTCTCAGTAATTATGCCAATACTTTGACGGCAACTAATCAGTATGATAAGGCTTTTCAGTTGTTTGACCGCTTGCTTAAAATTGAACCTAATCTGAAAAATATTAGTAGTTATACCCATGCTTTGACGGCAACGAATCAGTATGAGAAAGCTTTTCAGTTGTTTGAGCAAGCACTTCAACTTTACCCGAATAATCCGAGAACTATTAGTAGTTATACCCGTGCTCTCAATAGTTATGCCAAGAGTTTGATTTCGATGGGTCAGTATGAGAAAGCTTTACCCTTCTTTGAACAAGCCCTAAAAATTGGATTGCAAAATCCTAATACAAGAAACAATTTTATCTATTTTCAATACGCCCCTGCACTAGAAAGACTAGGTAAGTATCAAGAGGCAATCAACCAATTAGCAGCAATCAGAATGGAGGCGCTGAGTCAATATGAAGCCAATATAATTCTACTCAACTTAGGTAGGCTATACTACTTGATCAAGAAACCAGAGAAAGGTAATGAATATTTCGAGGCAGCAATTGCCAAATCGGATGACATAGAGAGAACGCTGCTTTACAGTGCTAGAAGTATTTTTGCTGAGAATCCCCACAACGAAACAGCCATTGCAATGCTACAAAAAATTGAAAAAGATTCTCCACGTTATGCTCAAGCAAAGGAAATGCTGACTCTTAACCTTAGTGGGGAAGACTACTTTGAAATGGTCAAAACTGATGTCCCAAGCGAATTAAGCGACACGGAAATGCTCAATCGGGCGATGTATCACAAAATCGCCAATGAGATCAGCATCCTTAAAGCAATTGCTTATCGAATTTCACATCGCTCCGATCGCGAAGATCCTTTATTAAACGGTATTATTCAAGCGATTGAAGATGTCTTCAAAGAGATTGACAAACGCAAGGAAGCACAAAAATCTGAGATTGAAACTATTTCTAATGACGACTATCGGAGGATTTTGACGGTCATTTCCAAAACTGCCCATGATATCTCTGACTTTGTGAATAACGAATTGGCTGTGATCAAGTCGAAGACTATACGATCCATCCGAAAGTTATCACCTAATGACGAGCATTACGCCCAGTTTGATAAATTGCTGACACAACTGGAACTAACCCAGAGTGCTCTCAATGACTTGAAAGCTATCAACGAAGGTATTTCGATCAAAAATCACCGTTTTCAGGTCAAGGAACTATTTGAAAAGTGGGAAATAACTTGCCATATTGATAATGCTTGGATTCTGCTAGACATAAGAAACGGTGACTCTCCGTTCTATGGAGATCAGGAAAAAATAAAGAGTGCATTGAATGAACTGGTCGAAAATTCTCTGAAGCACAATGCTGACCAGCCGAAATTGACCATTCGTATCACATCCCAAGATGTGGTCAACCCATCATCAGGAATTCGGGGAACGAATGTCCCTGGAGAGCAAAAATATCTGTTTCTTGAATTTGCTGATGATGGTAAGGGCGTTCCAGAGTATCATAAAGATTGGATCTTTCAACCCCTAAAAACCACTTCTCAGGAGGGTAAAGGTAGCGGATTAGGGCTGTTCATTATCCGTAAAACCCTGACCCAGATGAAGGGCTATATTCGGGAAACGGGACAAGATGGAGCTAGATTTGAAATTTATATTCCTTATCTTTAGGAAGAGGTGTAAGATAATATGCAAACTAAAAATGTTCATTTGCTGTTGGTAGAAGACAATCCTCGATATTTGAATGAGTTACTGGAATGGCTTGGGGACTATGGCTATGAGCAGATTGAAACGGCTACCAATGTTGCTCAAGCTAAAGAGAAGTTGGGAACTCCCTTTGACGTAATTATTGCAGATATGCGAATGGAGCAGGATGACAGTGGATTTGCTGTTATTGACGAAGTGAAAGCCCGAAATCTTTCTTCTGTAGTTATTATCTTGACAGCCAATGATACAGTTTCAGATTGCCGCAAAGTTTTCAAGATGGGCGCATGGGACTATATTTCTAAAACTATGCCAGGTAATATTTTCGATATACTTGATGAATCGATTCAGGATGCGATCGCCTATTTCAACCGTTGGGGTAACGTTCAGAATGAGCAGTGGATTAACGAGAATATAGAAACCTTGGATCAAACATATTTTGGTCAGTACATTGCCGTGATTAACAAAACGGTAATCGATGCAGCAGATACAGAAGAAATATTGAAAGGACGGATTGAGGCACGACAAATACGCCGCTTTTTAACAACGATCAGAAAAATTGGCGAACTGCGCCCAATTTCTGAGTTGATCAAACTCCCTGAAAGCGATCGCTTGGAATATAAGAGTACCTTTCAGTGGGATGTTCGGCGCGATTGTGAGAATAAAGACTTAAGATTTAGCACTCTTAAGACAATTGCTGCATTTCTTAATTCTGAAGGTGGAACTCTCATTATCGGCATCGAAGATAATGGTAATATTTTCGGGCTAGAAAAGGATTTATCTTTACTATCAAATGGAAATATAGATAAGCTAGAGCGGACAATTATTGATTCAATTTGTCAATATATTGGCAGCAACTTTACTCAGCAGATTAAAATTAGGTTTGAAAAAATTGATGGCAAAGATGTCTGCGCGATTGATATAAAAAAATCGGCGAAAAAAGCTTGGCTACAGAAAACGAACGAAAAGAAACTTGAATTTTATATTCGGATGTCGAACAGCTCTCAACCTCTTGATATTCCAGATATCTACGAACACCTATAATGGGACTATGCGGTACGTGAGAATAGCCTCATCGTTGGTAGTTGAAGATTTCTCGTTCTCACGCACCCTCCAAAGCTACTACGGTTAGCGCAGTTTATGAGTATGAACCTTTCGCTGCTGCTGATGCTGCTGTACCGGAACCGATGACGGCGATGGCTACAATGGTGGCTGCTGGAATGGGTTTGTTGTGGAAGAAAAGACGCACAAAAAGATAAGAAGACAGGGCGGTTAAAATTACGTTATTTTCTTCAGTCTGCGGAGGCAGACTTTGTTTGTGTAGACGCGGTTTCAACCGCCGTCTGCATCTCGCCCCGCCTAGATACCGCGTTTTTTACCGGGATTAAAGGCTATAGCCCAGTTTTGGCGAAAAAAACCCGGTTTCCCAGTCATCGACGCATTATGACGGTGTAGCAAGGCTTTGAGATTGCTTCACTACCTTCGCAATGACAGAAATACGTTAATCTAAAATCTAAAATCTAAAATCTAAAATCGGTTATCCCGTACAATAAACAAGCAATTGTTATATTTTGAGTTATCCTGTGAGTCCTACTGCCGAAGTCAGCAATAACGTAAATGCGGGCGCTCTGCCAACCGTTACCGCTACCCCAGCCCGCCGCGCTGTTTTTCCCTTCACCGCGATTGTTGGCCAGGAGGAGATGAAACTGGCGCTGCTGTTGAATGTCATCGATCCGAAAATTGGTGGCGTGATGATTATGGGCGATCGCGGTACGGGCAAATCTACCACAATCCGCGCCCTCACAGATTTACTGCCAGAAATTGAAGTGGTGGCTGACGATCCTTTTAACAGTCATCCCACCGATCCCGATTTGATGAGCGATGAAGTGCGCGATCGCACTTTGCATCACGGTACAATGCCGATCGCCCGCAAAAAAGTCCAAATGGTAGACTTGCCGCTCGGTGCCACCGAAGACCGAGTGTGCGGTACGATCGACATTGAGAAAGCTTTGTCCGAAGGTGTGAAAGCTTTTGAACCAGGCCTGTTAGCCAAAGCTAACCGCGGCATTCTTTACGTCGATGAAGTCAATTTGCTCGACGATCACTTAGTCGATGTTTTACTCGACTCCGCCGCCAGCGGTTGGAATACTGTCGAAAGAGAAGGCATTTCGATCCGCCACCCGGCTAAGTTTATTTTAATCGGTTCCGGCAATCCCGAAGAAGGAGAATTGCGGCCGCAATTGCTCGATAGATTCGGAATGCACGCCGAAATTCGGACTGTAAAAGACCCGAATCTGAGAGTAGAAATTGTTGAACAGCGATCGAGTTTCGATCAAAATCCCCCCGAATTTCTCGCCAAATATCAGCACGAAC
The DNA here is from genome assembly GCF_036705955.1 of Microcoleus sp. A6-C6. Lineage (NCBI taxonomy): Bacteria > Bacillati > Cyanobacteriota > Cyanophyceae > Oscillatoriales > Microcoleaceae > Microcoleus > Microcoleus sp. A6-C6. The sequence continues at coordinate 11,529 of NZ_JAUBVR010000011.1, forward strand.
AAGATGATATGCAGCAGAAATTGGTGGAAGCCCAGGAAAGGCTGAAATCCGTAACTATCGATCGCGATTTGCGAGTCAAAATCTCCCAAGTCTGCGCCGAATTGGACGTAGACGGACTGCGGGGAGATTTAGTCACAAATCGGGCCGCCAAAGCTTTCACCGCCCTAGAATGCCGCACAGAAGTCACTGTGGACGACATTCGCAAGGTAATGACTCTGTGTTTGCGGCACCGATTGCGGAAAGACCCGTTAGAATCAATAGATTCCGGCTATAAAGTGACTAAAGTGTTCGATCGCGTATTCGGCCTAGAAACAACCGAAAGTTAGAGCCTAAATGGCCAAGAGCAGTATCTTCACAAATGGAACCTCTGCGAGTCGGCTTTAAAGTCTGATAAATCCGATCAACTGTTCCCCTCTTGGCCATAGGCTTGCCAAGCCAAATCCACCAAACCGTTAACAATCGCCACAGCCACCACCGCCGAGCCCTTGCGCCCCTCAATCCGAATATGAGGAACCATCGAATCGTGCAGTCGCGACTTAGCCACGTCAACCCCGACAAACCCAGAAGGTGTTCCAATCACCAAAGCCGGCCGAATTTCCTCAGTTTCAATCAAATCTACGATCGCCGACAAAGAAGTTTGAGCCTCGCCAACCACAAAAATCCCTTCAGGATAGCGCCTTGCCAAAGTTTCAATCCCCCAAGCAGCGCGCGTCCGTTCCTTTTGAGGGCGTGTCAAAGCGTCCATCGAACAGTAAACCGGATTCGCAAAGGTACTTTGGATCAGCGGCGTAATGCCCACCTGCACCATCGGCACATCTACCACGATCGTAGTTCGAGCAGCCAAAGCAGCCGCCCCGGCTTGCAAAGCCTGATCGGAAAAACTAATTAAAGACTTGTACTCAAAATCAGCAGTCGCATAGATCACACGGCGGACTATTTCGTACTCCGCCGCAGAAAAACTGTGATCGCCAATTTCGTTATCAATTAATCCCAGACTCTGGGCATCGCTTACGTGCCATTCCATTTGTTGGATAGCTGTCGCCTGTGAATTGTCAGGTATTAGCTTACCAGCTTTTAGTCATAACAGAAGGAAGAAGGAAGAAGGAAGAAGGAAGAAGGGAAGAAGGGAAGACGGAAGAAACAGTCTAATCAAGGGTTTCAGAAATTATCTATGGTGTCTAGAAACCAGGTTTTTTCACAAAAATACTTGATTGCAGCCCGCAGATTCGGAAAAAAGCCCGGTTTCTTTGAACTTGCGCGCGGGGCTGAGAAACCGGTTTTTTTCACAACAATACTTGATTGCAGCCCGCAGATTCTCGTGAAAAATCAGCTTTCTAAGAGTCGCCACCCGATCGCGAACTAAACCTAAACAGCCCGCCCTGACTACTGCCAACTGCCAACTGCTAACTGCCAACTGTCAACTGTCAACTGTCAACTGCTAACTGCCAACTGTCAACTGCTAACTGCCAACTGTCAACTGTCAACTGCCAACTGACTCTTAAAAAAACTAACTTTCCTCCGAAGGAGACTTGCCCAAAACCGGAGTCAAGAATGCCACCAAAGCCCCGATCGCAAAACCGGCCACATTCCGAGCCAAAGGCAACCAATCCGAAGTCCGACTCACCACAGGCCCGACTCCGAAAGCCAAAAACAGAATCCCCCACAGCGGCGAAAAAATCAGCGCCCACTGCCAAGCCACACCCTGTCCAGGTTTCCGCGGCTGAGCCGCAAACCCGCAGATTACACCGCCAACGATCGAACTAATTAGCGTCAGCACCCACTGTTCCCTCGGCAAACCGGGAACCACGCGGCATCCGCCCTGACGCAAACAGCCTTGTATCGACTCCAAAGATTCAATAATCGATCGATCTTCCCCATTGTCCCGCACAAAAAATTGATTACCATAGCGGGTTTGCAGTTCCACCCAAAAAGTACGCGGCAGCAGCGGATACAGCGAGTCGCCGACATTAAAATTGAGCAAATTGCCACCGCGGGGGTCAGCAACTAGCAATACACTCTTTTTATCTAAGCCCCAATAACTTTTGACAGCCAAACCGGGCGTGCGATCGTACTGAGTCAGCACTCGCAGCTTCCAACCGGTTTCGGCTTCAAAGGCGTTTAATTGTTTTGCTAAATCCTCTTCTTCAATATCCGTAAGGGCTTTAGCCAAATCAATGATTGGTGTCTGAACTTGGGGTAACAAATCGGGATTGTTGAAAGCGTGGGCCGCAGGTGCGATCGCCCACACCGACAAAGCCAGAAAAAAGGCAGCAGCAGATGCTAGGAATTTGCGCGGGAAAAGCTGTGACATAGGAACTTCTAATTCGGGTCTTAATTGTGAATGTTAGGTGGCGGTCTTAACCAGAGGATAAGATAAAACTCATTTTTCTTTACAATTATTTACTTTACAGGAAGCTGAGAGCAAGCGGAAGGCTTCAGAGAAGGAAAGTTGGGAATTGCGTTACATAATCCCTCTTCCGTCTTCCTTCTTCCGTCTTCCGTCTTCCTTCTTCCGTCTTCCTTCTTCCCTCTTCCTTCAGATTAAAACTGAGATTTTGCCGCCACCCCATCACAGAGACGCCGATCGCGCGAGCTCACATTAGGATTAGTTCTCAGATAATCCCCCACCCAATCGCAGCCCCGAACCAGCAAATCATCAAGATCCAAATTCCACAAAATCACCCGATTATCCTTGCTAGCAGAAGCCAGAATTTTCCCATCCGGGCTAAAACTCACACTCATCACACTATCCTTGTGACCAGTCAAAGTTTTCAGCAACGTCCCGCTGCGGCTCCACAACTTCACCTTATGATCATAACTACCCGAAGCAACCAACAAACCATCCGGGCTAAAACCCACGCTAGTCACGCTGTCACTAGAACCCTTCAGCAGCGTCGCCACCAAAGTCCCGTCCACCTTCCACAGTTTCACCGAATTATCGTAACCAGCCGAAGCCAGCATTTTGCTATCAGGGCTAAAAGCCACCCCCAACACAAAACTGTTGTGAGCCCCTTCAAAAGTCCTCAGCAAACGACCGTCCCGATTCCACACTTTGACAGTACCGTCATCACTTGCAGAAGCCAGCATCGAACCGTCAGGACTGAATGTCACCCCAGTCACCCAGCCTTTGTGTCCCGTCAAAGTCTTAATCAACCTGCCGTGTCTCGTCCAGAGTTTCACAGTTTTGTCCTTGCTAGCCGAAGCGACAATCTCGCTGTCGGGGCTAAAACTCACGCTCATCACGCTGTCGGCGTGCCCTTCGAGAGTGAACAGCACAGAAGGCGAACACGGGAATAGCGGCGCCGAAGGACAAGGAAGATTATTACTCATCCCATCTTCTTTCAGACTCCAGACTTTCACCGTTTTGTCGTAACTCCCAGAAGCAAGTAGCTGTCCGTCAGGGCTGAAACTGACGCTGGAGACTCTCTGAGTGTGTCCTTCCAAAGTTTCGAGCAAAACTCCCGTGCGGCTCCAGAGTTTGATAGTTTTGTCCGTAGAAGCAGAAGCCAGCTTTTGGCCGTCGGGGCTGAAAGTAACGCTTTGCACCCGGTTTTGGTGTCCGTCGAGGGTTTTGAGAGGCACATCATCGAGTCGCCAAAGTCTGACAGTTTTGTCAAAACTTGCCGAAGCCAGAGTTTTGCCATCCGGGCTAAAACTTACCTGAGTAACTCGATCGGCGTGTCCCTCAAAAGTTCTCAGCAAGCGACTTTCTGGTTTAATATTGCTAGCATCCGTTGGGCGTTTGTCGCCAATACCCGCCAGACTCCAGAGTTTGACAGTCCCGTCGGCGCTTCCAGAAGCAAGTGTTTTACCGTCGGGGGAGAAACTGACACCAAATACCCACTTGCTGTGTCCCCGCAAAGTTGTTAGCAGTTCGCCGTCCCGCGCCTTGGTTGAATTTTTTCGGGCTGGGTATTTTAGTGCAGCGATGCTCCAGATTTTGACTATTTTGTCTTCACCGGCACTGGCGAGTGTTTCACCGTCGGGGGAAAAACTGACCGTGTAAATTTTCAAGGGTTTTTTGTTTTCGCTGTGCCACAAATTAGCGATTAACCTGCCGTCAATACTCCACAGTTTCACAGTACCGTCATCGCTCGCCACGGCGATGATTTTACCGTCGCGGCTGAAGCTGAGCCAATTTATGGAAGCTTTTTGTGCGATCGTTCGCAGCAGCGTACCATCGGTTTTCCAAAGTTTAATCGTTTTGTCTGTAGATGCGCTGGCGATCGTTTGGCTATCGGGGCTAAAAGCAACGCTGCTCACGCTATTAGTATGGCCAGTTAAAGTAGCCAGCAAAGTGCCGTCAGGTTGCCAAATTTTGACAGTTTTATCTAAACTTGCCGAGGCGATCGTTTTATTGTCAGGACTAAACGCCACACAGGAAACGCTGTTAGTGTGTCCTTTAAAAGTAGCTAGCAAACTGCCATCGCGCCGCCAAAGTTTCACGGTTTTATCTACGCTGGCCGAAGCTATTGTTTGCCCGTCTGGACTGAAACTGAGACCCCAAACTACGTCACCGTGTCCCTCCAAGCGGTTCAGTTCTTTGACGCCATAAACTGCCTGCTGGAGGGCCGCAGAAATCAGAATTTCGGTATCCTTGAGAGTGTGCATTTCTTGGGAGTGTTCAATCTGTTTCCACTTTTTACCCGCTCTCAAACTTTCCATCATGGCGTCAAATTTGTTGTTTGAGAAATAAAGGGCTTCAGAAGCTGCGGTTAAGGTACTGATTTCGGCTCGCTGAGTTTGAGCGACAGCTAGCTGTTTTTGACCGACTGCCCGCCACCAAAAATTTACGGCGGCGATGGTGGAACTTGTTAACAGTAGTACGCCGATTACTGCTACTCCCAGCATCTGTTTGAGAAAAGTATTGGCTCGATAGAGCTGTGCTTGACTCATCTTTTTGTCAGCTTCTGCTTTGTGCAGTCTGGCTTCTAAGCCGAATCTTTGGCGGATCGGTCGCACTAAATAGTCGTGTACTAATTGATAGCGGTCTTCTGGCGCTTCCCGCAGCAGAAATAGCAAACCGTGACCGACTAAAATGTCTAAAATTAAGTCGAGGTTGTCGGTTTTCTTTTGTCCGCTTTCTGGTTCTTTCGCGAACTGTAGTTGTAGGGGAATTCTGCCAGTGCTGCCGATCGCCAATAATTCCTTTTCTGCGACATCTGCTGGTTGCTGACCTGTGACCAATGATAGTTCGTGTTTGGTTTTAATCAACCGAACGCCTCTTTCATCTGTCAGGGAAAACAAGATTTTCCAAGCTGCGTCTTCGTTAACCGGCCCGCAGTCAGAGATGACTCCTTCGAGCGATCGCTTGACTAACTCTGCTTTAGGATTGTCGCCCAATTGCTGGTATTGTGCTAGAGTCGTAATATCTTCTTCTTGAAGTTGCGCTCCCACTACCTGCAATTCGATCGGTCGCACTTCTTGCAGTTCGTCTGCTAAATCTTCCACAAAAGCATCAATCAGTGCCGGTTCTAAATAATATTCCGCCCGTTTCGTTAAGTGTCCGATCACAGCCCGCGCATCTTTAATCGAAAAACTCCGCAGTTGGTAGCGGATGCTTTTGTCGAGAATATTATTGTTAATAGCGTCGAGGTCGGGAAAGCGATCGCAGTCGAGCAAATAGTGCAAGTAATCTTCGCGCAAGCACAGAATTATCTTAACATAAGGCAGATTCAAAAACAAGCGCAAAAAATTATAAAAAACTTGTCTTTGTGCCACTGAAGTCGAAACAAAGAAAAACTCTTCAAATTGATCGAAAATCAGCACAGTCAACAAATTATTAGTGGCATTCTCGCGCAACTGCTCTATAATAAAAGAAGAAGTTTCCGAGCTGCTATCGGGGAGAATCGAGCAACTTTTTTTCTGGATTTCCTGTACTCCTTTGGCGATTAATTTCCTTTCCTCTTCGGCTTGTTTGTCGTACAGCGCGTCGTTCAAAGCATTTTCTAATTCCACCAGCCAGTCGGTGTAAACTTTGACTACTACGGACAATGTATCCCGCGCGCCCGGAGTAATATTTTTCAAAGCTGGCACTAAACCTGCGTTGACTAGAGAGCTTTTCCCGACTCCGCTGGGCCCGTGAATAATAGTTAATTTATGGTCGTCCCTGCTAATTCTTTCGAGCAATCTATTGATATCTTTTTGGCGGGAGTAAGCTGTCATTGACGCTGCGATCGCAGCTTGATTTTGGGCTGAGGGACTCGAAGGATTTACAGCTTGGCGCTGCTGCTGCAATTGGCTGGCTCCGATAAAAGCCCTAAATCCGTATTGATACTCGATCGATCGCTGGGTCTTTTTAATCCGAAAAGCTTTCAGATACTCTCCCTGATCGAAATAAACCGCTTGGAGTTCGGTCAAAATATCAATGTAAAGTCGGGGATCGTACTTCGGCTCACTTTGAGTTTGAGCCAACTCCAAAGAATGCACCGCCGCTTCCCACTGGCCCAGTTGCCGCAAACTTTGGGCTAATAGTAACAGATAGGAACTTCTGTCAGATTTGGGATGTTGGATTTTAGATCTGGGATCGTTACTTGACTCGTTAGTGCCCACAAATTCTGGATAATTTCCCGCAAATCCCAATCTCAAATCTTCAATCAGCAATCTCAAATCGTTAGGCGTTTGATCCAAAATCGCCAAAGCCAATTCGGCTAGCTGGCGGGCTTGACTCCACCTCGACTGTTGCAGGGCAACTTCAGCCAAAAAGCCGTAATCTTGAGCTAGTTGGCTGGGAGTACCGTAAGTGAAGTGCAACTGCAAAGAATTTTCCGCTAATGCTTGCAACTCTCCCCAAGCTTTCAGGCGTTGCAGCACTTGTCCCAGGTGTGCTGTCACCTCTGCTACCAATTCCGGGCGATCGGCAAGAGAGAAAGCATTTCTAGATTGTTCCAGGCTAATCCAAGCTTGTTCCCAGTGGTGGCGGTTGGCTACCGGGTTTCTGGCTGCTTGCAAGCGGTGACACAGGGCTATATGAAACAGCACTATGCCTTCTCTCTCTAAAAATAAGATGTTGGGGACAGGATTCAATAAGGATGAGGGGAGGGTTTGTCGATTTTCGGCATATTCCCAGTTAGCGAGTTCCCAGTTGCCGGTTTGCTGTTGCCAAAATATTAAGCTTTCTTGGTAGTGGATTAATGCTGTTTCGGTTTGGTCGCTGACATAGTAATCTCGACCGAGAACGAATTGCAGGCTGGCTTTCAGGGCGGGTTCTAATTCTTGACCGCGATTTTGTAAATCTCTTAAAGCTAATTCTAGTTCTCGGCGGGACAAAGAGCCGATCGCCAAATCGAGGGTATTGCCCGGACTCAAGGGCGAATAGGAGTGGACATCTGATTGTCGTCCGTTTTGGGGCCCTGAGTTAAAGGTGAGAAAGCGTTCTTCGGAGTTGATTTCACGCTCCAAGGCTGGTTTTTCCCAGTCGGTTTCGCAGCTACCAAAACCTGGTCTGGTGCCGGCGGTGCTGCTGCCGATTTCTTGATTGAGTTCGCCTACTTTAAATATCGTATCGGCCCGCCCAGCCAGAAAATCAATTAATTCGTCAACGGCCATTTCAAATTTTATCGTGGCGGCGGCCCAACTTTTGAAGTCCGGGGCCAGACGAATCATTTTGGTCACGATGTCATCTGTTACCCACAAAATCACCGGACAGGAAAAATTTTTGCGAAATTCGTCTCGCACTTGATTGGTAGAGGCCATCAGTTCGTCGATCGCCACTACTGTTTCTAAACCGAATACCATCAAAGCCGAGGCGGAACCGACAGCCGAAGACTCACTCTGGAGTGTGTTTGCCACCAGGTTAGTGTAGAGGGTTTTGACGGATGCTGGCAGAACAATATCTTGAATTGGCACTGGGGACATTTCTCGTAGCCGCTGCGCTATTTGCTTTCGCAACTGCTCGTAGTTGCAGCGCACCAAAATTAGCGAAAATTGCTGCTGAGACATGGCGATGGCTCTTACCAGAGTTTTGAGCGATCGCTCGTTGTAGCTAGCAGTTTCTTGTAGTTTAAGTAGATCGGTCATGCGTGCACCCCTGTTGCAGAAATCAATTACTTAACGATTGCCGATCGTGACTGAAACCGTATCTACTTAGAGATGCTCGTTCCTGTCTGGCGCTTTATATCTGTAGGAATACGTAGTTTTTCGTACTTCTTCTATGAAAACTTACACATTCTTTATGTTCTATCTAAACACATCATACATCTGTATCTCCGAGAATGCGAAACTTGACAGTAAAAATTCAAGTTAGCTTAATTTGATTTTTGTCGGCTACAGATAAACTACTACATACCGTAAATATCCCCCCTCAATTTATGAACAATACCGACGACTAATTATTAGCAAGCAACTCCGGTCTATCTGTAGCACGAATTTAGAAATAAAACCTATAAAAATTGTAGTCCGCGATGGGATTAGTTGCGACTAAGAGCAACAGATAAAAATAGATATAGGGGGTCTGGTCTTGCAGATATGAGAGTAGAGATTGGAGAAAGTCCTTGGTGGTGGTAATTGTTTTTGGATCGTTAAAGTCGTGACGCGCACCCAGCAATCAACAAAAATTAGCCAGTGGCACAAACCGCTGACTGGATGCTTTATTCAATTGCAAAAGTTGGGAGTTTTGAACGGTGAATGAGAAGTTAAAAACTTGATAAGCTGTTGTGCATTTAAATTGTATATTTCGACGATCAATCAAAAATCTTCTCCCTCTCTCCCCCTCTCCCTCTCTCCCCCTCTCCCTCTCTCCCCCTCTTCCCCTCAATCACCATACACAATTGGGATGCAAAACAGCTTAGCTCCCTCGCCGGGGAGGGCTTGGAGATTTGGGAAGCAATCTCCAAAATCCCAACTATGTTTGGCGATCGCGCTCCTGCCATTCTTGATATTTTCTGGTTTCTGCTAAGGCTGGATTGATGCCAAACCAACGACCTTCTTGATCGCGGTATTCAAAGACAAACATACTGCGCAACAAAATTTGAGATTCTTCTTCGCCGGTTACACTTTGTCGCTTGACGACTTGAAACAGCAGTTCCCATTCCATGTCATTGATGGCTCCCAAAAGATCATCGCGATATTCTTGAATAACGCTTTCGAGGCATTCGCGAGAGAAGGGGGGGTCTTCGTGCTGCAAACAGCTATACAAAAGCATCAGTAGATTGCGAACATGACCACCGCTAATCCGGCAGAGCCTGTCTAAAGTTTCGGGAGAGTCAAAGACTTTGGAAATTAAATCGATGCGTTGAAGGGGAGTAACTGTGGGGAAAGCTCTAGCTAATACTAGCTGCCGCAGTAGTGCCATTCCTTCGATGTGATCGTCGCCCGATCGCATTTGCACCGGTACCATCGGCATCACCTTGGGTTTGACTCCAAAGCGACTGGCGAGACGGCCAAAGTCGTTGGAAAATATCAAAGTCAGGGGAATTGTGTAGACGACATGACAATTGAGTTTTTTCAACTGTTCGCCGCGGTCTAAAAATAGGTATTCTGGCTGGGTGCGTCCGCTGGGTTTGAGAGATGCGTCGAGACGATCGAGGTTGTCAACGATGACTGCGAGACCTTTTTTGCCTTGTTGCTTGAGTTCGGCGTTAGCTCTGTCGAGGAGTTCTTCGTTGATCGACTGTAAGATGCTGTTGGTGCGGGGTTCGAGATATTGCCGAAGTTGCGATCGTAGTTTGGGAGAGTCTTTAGTTTTAGCAGTAACTCTAGCAATGCCTACAGATAACTCGGCTTCCGCTGACAAATCTATGGGAGTCTGCAAAAATTCTGCCACTTCTGCAAACAGATTGGTAAAATAGCTCGGTCTGAGTTTGATTTTGGCCGCTTCCATAGTTTCGCTAACTTGGCGGGCAATGCTGAGCAAAATATCGCTGATGTCTACATCGCCCATGTCTAAGTCTTGAGAAGACTCGAAGTAGACGACGCAAAAACCCTCTTGCTCTAGCTCAGCTTTGAGTCGAAACAATTCCGTAGATTTGCCACACCCGATATGTCCTGTAAATAGCTGACAAGTTGGCTCGTCGGGGGAGATGCGGGTGATGGTTCGCTGTAAAGATTCAATGATTTTGCCGCCCCGCACGGAACCAAAATCGATGTAGTATTGATAATCTCCAGGGTCTCCCGCAACAAGGGTCTTGCTCGGGTTGCAGGCTTTATAGAATCTGTCTAATTCGAGTGCGATCACAATTGAAGCCGAATAAAAGTTAAAAAAGTTAATCGAAAGTCTAAACTTTCTTGCCTTGAGTTTAGTTTGATTTGTCACCCTTTGCCCTGTGGGGTAATGCCCTAAATACCCAAAGAACCTTTATCTGCTAATCAACTTTCCCGACGCGGAAATTTGAAATTTTTAATTAAGAAATTTTAATTACCTAGCTGGATCAGTAATTTTACTGATCTTGGCAGGAGTCTGGGTAATTTTGCGGGGATCTGGTTAAATGGTAGGGAAGAAAGGGTCTGGGGTGTGCGAGATTAAACAGTTTTGAATTTGTGCTAATCCTTAATTATTAAATTGTCAAGAGGTAGATGGCTAGTTTTGGAGCGGTTTCTCAAACAGAGTTAGGGCGCAGACGTGAAGAGTTGCGGCGGCAGCGTCGTGCTCGATCGGCGGCTGTGCTGTGGCAAACAGTGGCAGCGAGCGCGATCGCTGGGGGTTTGCTGTGGTGGATTGCGCAGCCGGCTTGGTTGATTGTTCGATCGGAACAAGTGAAGGTGGAGGGCAATCAGTGGCTGTCGGACAAGGCGGTGCGCTCTTTGGTGCCGCTGTCTTACCCGCAGTCGCTGTGGGGAATTCAACCGCAGGCGCTGGCCGAAAAGCTGGAGTCAACGGGGCCGATCGCCAAAGCGAAGGTGACTCGCAACTTGTTTCCGCCTTCTTTGACTATAGAAGTGGCAGAACGGCTTCCTGTGGCGGTGGCGCAGCCGACTGCGGTGTTGAAATCTAGCGATAAGGAAAAGGTGGGGTGGCTGGATGCTCGCGGAGGTTGGATGCCGTCGGAGAGCTATACTGCGGTGCGATCGCAGAATAGTTCGATCGGGCAAAGCAGCACTCAGGGAACGCAGCCTCAGCATTCTTTGCCAACTTTAAAAGTCATCGGGCCTTTGGAACAGTATCGCACCTCTTGGCCGAAGTTTTACCAAGGACTCAGCGGCTTGACAGTGAAAGTATTTGAGATAGATTGGCAAGACCCAAATAACTTGATCTTGAAAACAGAGATCGGTACGGTACACTTAGGGCCGTACAGTTCCAAGACGGCTTCGCAACTTCAGGTTTTAGACCGAATGCGACAATTGCCAAAACAGCTAGATTCAAGCCTCATATCCTACATTGACTTAAAAAATCCTGCTGCGCCGATCGTTCATTTACCAGAACCCCCGCCTAGTTTGGAGAGTTCAACTCCCGCACCAACTCCGGCCCCGAATTGAGCCTGTGTATTGGTTAAGGTAGAAGGTATCGTCGATGGGCGAGCAGAATTTTCACCTCTAGGCATCAATACGCAAGACTGGAAATCAAGACTGTTTTTTGATACCGATCCGCATCGGCAAAAAAAACATAATTTTTCGATCTATCCGATGCGTTAGGTGCTATAATTCATTTTTTTCATTTTGCCTTGCGTAGAAATGCCTTCTGCACAAGCACCTAGATGGGGTATGCAAGCTATGGGCGAGCAACATCGGCCAAATTCGAGATTGCTAACATTGAGCCTCGACCAGTGTTAGTTTTTCGCGCAACATAGCCTATAGTGATTGTGAATTGGCGTTTAGTTAACAAGCTGTAATCTAATATCCCCGACTCTAATGAATCTTAATAATAGTCAGGGGTCTGACCAAAACAGTCCCCCTTCGGAAGTGAAAAATTTTCCGGTGGCCCTCGATTCCGCCAATCCGTTTAGACGCAAGTCTGATTATGTAAATGTAGACAGTATTGATATCGATCCTATGGTCAATCCCAAAGACATAATGCCCAGCAGTGCCGCGAGAATCAAAGTAATTGGCGTCGGCGGGGGTGGCGGCAACGCCGTTAACCGGATGATTGCTAGCGAGGTTTCTGGCGTAGAGTTTTGGTGCGTGAATACAGATTCCCAAGCTCTGGTGCTCTCAAATGCTCCGAAACGCTTGCAAGTCGGACAAAAGTTGACGCGCGGTTTGGGTGCGGGGGGCAATCCGGCGATCGGACAAAAGGCTGCCGAAGAGTCTCGCGACGAAGTTGCTAATGCTTTGAATCACGCCGATTTGGTGTTTATCACAGCCGGCATGGGTGGCGGTACAGGCACGGGCGCGGCTCCGATTGTCGCGGAAGTGGCGAAGGAAATGGGCGCTTTGACTGTGGGCATAGTAACGCGGCCTTTCACCTTTGAGGGACGGCGGCGCACTAGCCAAGCTGAAGAAGGAATCGCCGCTTTGCAAAGCCGGGTGGATACGCTGATCGTGATTCCTAACGACAAGCTGCTGTCGGTGATTTCGGAACAAATGCCGGTTCAAGAGGCTTTCCGAGTTGCTGATGATATCCTGCGCCAAGGGGTTCAGGGTATTTCTGACATTATTACGATTCCCGGTTTGGTGAATGTTGACTTTGCTGACGTGCGGGCTGTAATGGCAGATGCGGGTTCGGCTTTGATGGGCATCGGCGTGGGATCTGGCAAGTCGCGGGCTAGGGAAGCTGCAATGCAGGCGATTTCTTCGCCTCTGCTTGAGGCTTCATCGATCGAGGGCGCTAGAGGTGTGGTGTTTAACATCACTGGTGGTACTGACATGACGCTGCATGAAGTAAACGCGGCGGCTGAGACGATTTACGAAGTTGTCGATCCGAATGCCAATATTATTTTTGGAGCGGTGATTGACGAGCGACTTCAGGGCGAAATTAAGATTACTGTGATCGCCACTGGTTTTTCGGGGGAAATGATCTCATCGTCTCAGGCTTCGCGGACACAAAATGTGAATGCTCCTTGGCGGGCTGCAACTGTTCCTGTGACTCCTGCTCAACAAACCCAGGATACGAAAACGAAACCGCCACAGGATTTCGGATTGGATATTCCTGAGTTTCTGCGCAACCGTCGCCCACCCAAATAATTTTAGATTTGAGATTTTGGATTGGGGATTAAGTCTAAAATCTCAAATCTTAAATCTCAAATCTCTAGGGTTTCTCCGGGTTCGGGTTCGAGGAGTTGGGTGGATAGCCCCGATTTTGCGAGTAAATCTCGAAATTCGGGGATGCTGCCGATCGACTTGACGAACATTGGTAAAATACCAGTGGCTCGGATATCTCCTGTGGTTGTAGGTACAAAAAACTTAGGTTTCAGGGTTTGGGCAAGTTTCAGGGCTTCTTGTGGGCCCATGATGATTTGTCCGAGGAAAGGGAAGATTTGACCGATGACGGGGGCGATGGCTACGTCTACGGTGTCTATTTTCTGTTTGACTTTAGCTAATGGTGGCAGATGCGGTTCGTAATAAAGCGTCTCGCCGCTGTTTAAATCTTTGAGTAAATAGCCGTTTTCTTCCTGTCCGGGCTGGATTTCGGCTCCGGGTACGGCGGTGATTTGTAATATTTCTTTAAATTTAGACTCTTGCCAATTTGCTAAAGTTATGATATTGGTGTAGCCTAAACTGCTGAGGACTTTGGCGGCGGTGGGGGAGGCGATCGCGGGAATTGTCCGATCAAGCTTTTCGAGTGTTGGTCTGTGACAGTGGTCGTCTAAGCCTTGGGAAATGAGTAAAAGGTCGATCGGCGGTAAGGTACTGGGAGTAAAGGCGACAGGCGTGTTGTGGTAGGCGGTGAACAGCCAGGGTTGACCGTAAAATACGAGGGGATCGACTAACCAGGGATCGACGAGGATGGTTTGGCCGGCGATGTGGAAAATCCAGGAGTTGAGGTCGATTCGGGTGAGTTTCATAGTTGTTTGCAATAATTCTTTACATTTAGTTTAATCATAGCTTGTGCCAAGATAGCCGCCGAATGGAATTCGGGTCTACACAAACAAAGTCCGCCTTCGCGGACTGGAAGATTCCGAAGAATAACTACGCCAGAGGAATGTTATATTCAGAATAATTGAATCATTAACAATGCAAGCTGGAACATGGAAATTAACCTGAATCCGCTCGAATTTATAACGCTCAAAGTACAAGAAACTGTTGCCGAGATCCAAAATTTAGATAACGAAATATCAGGTAAAGTTCAAGAAAATGCAACCGCAGTAACGGCTTGGCTACAATCAGCACCAAGTTCAATTGTTAGTGCTGGGACGATCGCCGCTCAAGAAGCTTTCAAAGTCTCGCACAACATCCGTTTTGAAAACTTGCCAAAAAATCTGCAATTCAAATTTGCTAGGGCGGGCGTGCGTGACGGAATGCGAAATGTTTTAGAAACCGCAAAAGTATTTGAATCCATCCCCGCCCAAATTCGCGCGCGAGGCCCGGAAGCAGTTCGCGAATTTTGTCAAGATAAAGATTGGAGTCACATTCAAGCCCGCGTCAATGGAGGGGGAAACGAAGCTGCTAACGGGATTTTTGAATATTTTTGGGTGAATCGCGCCCGTGGTGGTAAAGACATGACGGCGCAAGAATTAGCAGCCGCCAAGCAAGTTTTAACGGCTGCTGCTTTTAAGGCGGCGGTTGCTGAAATCGTTGGGGCAGTAGCAAAAGGGGCGATCGCAGCAGCAGTAATTGAATTAGTATTTTCGATCTTAGAAAACTCGCTGTTGTGTGTTGAAGGCAAAATTACTCAGTCCCAATTAATCGAACAAGTGGCTGCTGATACTGCTAAAGCTGGTATTGCTGGCGGTGCAATTACGGGAATTTTGTTAGCGCTTTGCATGATATTTCCTCCCATTGCAGGAGTTTTAGGCGCTGCTGCGGTGCCGTTGGCAGTTGCTGGTATTGGTTTTATGGGAATTCGTGCTTGGGAAATTTTTTGTCATGGCGATCGCCTATTTGGGATAACTGAACAAGCACAAAAATTTCTGGGATTGACTGAGCCGGTAATTGAAATAAAACCGTAACAATAAAATCTGATTTAGGATTTCTATGGGTTGTTAATTTTTGAGATCATTATGCCGGAAATCAAGAAATCAAGAATACCAGTTGCAATGACGATCGCCGGATCTGACAGCGGCGGCGGGGCCGGGATTCAGGCAGATTTGCGGACTTTTGCGTTTCACTGCGTGCATGGTACGAGTGCTCTGACTTGCGTGACGGCTCAAAATACTTTGGGGGTGATGCGGGTCGATGCAATGGCTGCGGAGGCTGTGGCGGCTCAAATTGAGGCGGTGGTTGGGGATATTGGGGTGGATGCTGTGAAGACTGGGATGCTGCTGAACCGGGAAATTATGGCGGTGGTGGCTTCGCAGGTGGAGAGTTTGAAGATGGGGAATTTGGTTGTAGATCCGGTGATGGTTTCTCGATCGGGCGATCGACTGATTGACGACGGGGCGATCGCATTTTTGCGAAATAATTTGATTCCTTTGGCGGCTGTCGTGACTCCGAATCGGTTTGAGGCTCAGATTTTGAGCGGTTTAGAGATTTTTTCTCTAGACGATATGATGGCGGCGGCGCAACAGATTTATCGATCGGGCGCAAAGGCTGTTTTGGTAAAAGGTGGCGGGATGGCGGGAGATTTGCGGGGGATGGATGTTTGGTTTGACGGTACGCGGTTAGAGACTTTGAAGGTTGAGACAGTTGATACTACGAATACTCACGGGACTGGTTGTACTTTGAGTGCTGCGATCGCCGCTAATCTAGCATTAGGTAAAGATTTGTTTACATCGGTGACATTGGCTAAAAATTATGTTACTAATGCTCTGAAATATGCTTTAGAGATTGGGGAAGGACAAGGCCCAGTAGGGCATTTTTTCCCGCTGTTACTCAAGTAAGAAGTTATTTGTTACTTGTTTGAGGCTGCGAATAATATCAAATCCGCGCTTCATCAGAATTATTCATCTCTCTCTTCTCTTCCTCTGTGTTCTCTGCGTACTCTGTGGTTAAATCATTCCGATCCAACCGGAATTGATATAACCAATAACATTAGTCAACCGCAAACAGTTAACAGCGAGTTAATTTCTTAATTTTTCAGGCGAAAGAGCGATCGCCACCAAATCTTCAATTTTCTTAATATTCGGATCGCCAGCTAAATAGCCAATACCTCGATGCAAGTGTAGGCGAAACTGCTTAGCTAGAGTTTCTTTTTCCGTACCCAAATTGTCTTGGTAACACCGCTGTGTGAGGGCAATTATTAGGATATCAGCCATGTCACCACCAAAGACATCCCAGGTTAATTCGACATTGCTGTCGCTGGGAATTGGCACTGGGGATGGTATGCTGGGCTCGGCGAGCGATCGGCAAAATCCCCACCTGCATAGAATATTCCATTGATCGATTTTAGTCGATCGTTTGAGTTTTGATAGTTGGTCTTTGCCTGTTTGGGAGAGGCGGATGCGATCGACTGGTGGTTCCATAGGTTGAGAGTTTTGGATTTATTGTAAACAGTGTTAATATTTGGAAGGCTGAACCTCTAAATTTACGTTTTCTGACCGAGTTGGAAAACGAAAGTTAACAAATTTTTACAGGGCGCGGGCTTGATTAATTTAGCGGTTTTTGGTATTCTAATTCTAATAAGATATATCCTAGTATAATGGGATGGTTGCAAAAATAAAATTTTCGCAACCATCCCATTATGATATAGATCATACCGCAGCTCCCAGGCAAAAGTCAAGGGGGTTGCGGAAAATTTTGGCGCGATTTTTTAGTCCCAGAAATAGCCGGGTTCGACGGTGGTTTGCCGTTTGGCTGAGTCGTATTTCAGCAGGTAGCTGTGGGCGATCGCCTCTAATTCTTGGAGCTTATCATATTCTACTTTGCTAATCTCCGTGTCGGTAGAAAGCAGGATTACTTGGTGGCTGGCTGAGGGAAAATACCGTTCGACTAGGTTGTTTCTGTGGGATGAGTCGAGGCGGCCCAGGGGAGTGTCGATCGCCACTGGTAATTCTCTCCCTGATACTCTGGCTAATCCCCACAAAAAGGCGATCGCCAATAATTGTTTTTCGCCGGCAGAAAGTCTGTGTTTGGGTACTTGTTTCCCTTCGGAATCGTAAATGGAGAGGCTAAATGTTTGAGTGTCGATCGCAACTCTATGCACCAGGTCGGTTTTGTGCAACAGGTAGCGAAAACAGTCGGTAATTTGCATTTCTAGTTTGTTGAGTTTTTTGAGGGTAAGTTTTTCTTTAAATAGTTTGAGGGTTGCTTGGGCTTTGGCGATGGAAGTGATGACGTGTTGGCTGTTTCTGATGGTGATGTATTCGCTACTGTAGCTTTCTAGTTCTTTCTGGGTTTTGGCTAATTCTTTGTCTAATTCGTCGATTCGGCGATCGGTTGCTTCCAAGGCTGCGGCTGCGATTGCGACTGCTTTTTGAGCATTCCTGACCTCGGATTCTAGTTTCTCGTAGGCTTCGGGGGAAGCTGCGCCAGCGAGTTGTCTGTCTGTGAAGTCGATTTCTGTTTCGATGTTGGTGATTTCTGCTATTTGTTCGACTGCTAGAGTTTGCTGGGCTGGTATTTGGTATCCCAGCAGGTTTTCTAGTTGCTGGATGTTGTTGTGATCGGCGTTAATCCAGGGCGGGGTTTCGGTTCCGGCTTGCTGTTCAAGTTCTCGATCTTCTTGGCGGATGAAGTCTTGAATTTTATCTAGCTGTTGGGCATTTAATGAGATTTCGGCGATATAGTTGAGGAGGCGATCGCTTCTTTGTTTGACAACATTTTGGGCAATCTTTGCTTGCTGCTGGCTGGCCTCGGTTTCTGCTTGGGTTTTCGCAGCGCTTAGCAAGGGTGAAATAAGCGCTAGTGGCAGCATATTTGATGCTAGTTCCATCATTGATTGACGGGTTTTGTCTGCCTGATTTCTGTAGTCGTTTAGCTGTCTGTCTAGTTGACTGCGATCGGCCGCAATTTTCCCGCCTTGATAAATAAATTTGTCTGATGCTTGTCGCTGATTTGTTTCAGCTTTATCGAATTCATTTTTAAGGCTACCTCGTTTTTCCATCGCCAATTCTTTCTGATCAGTAATTTCCTGAAAAGTTTGTTCAATTTTTTCTAAAGCTGCCAAGTCTGTTTTGCCAGCAATTTCTTTGCGCTTGCGACCGGCTAATATTTCTAAATCGACGGCGAGGCGTTCTGCTAATTCTAAACCCAACAAAGATTTAATCGCGCCGACGACAAACTCCGGTGGTGTTTCGAGTTCTGCGAGTTCTTTTACTTGTTCACCATCAAACAGGAATAGGTTGGATATTCCGACTGGTAGCAGGGTTTCGATGTATTCGTCCCAGGTGTTAGTAATTGCTTTGTCTGACCACCAATCGCTGACAATATCGCTGTATATGAGAATGCTTAAGGTATCTTTGATTTCTGGTTTCTTCCAGTATCTAACTATTTTAAATTGACTTAATTTGTCGTCTTGGACTTGTTCAAAGGTTAGTTCGACGCGGGTTTCTTCTAATGGGGGAGTATGACGGTTGATGGATTGATTGAGGAAGTCGCTGTAGCTTAAATTGCCTCTGGTGGAACATTGGGCGCGGCCGCCGTAGAGGGCGAGGCGAATGGCGTCTAGGAGGGTGGTTTTGCCGCCGCCGTTCATGCCACCAAATAGGATGACTGGGCAGGGATTTCCGTCTTTTTCGGGGCGGAGATTGATGGTTTGGGTGCCTGCGTAGGGGCCGAAGTTTTTGAGGACGAGTTCGAGGAATTGCATTGTAGATGTTGTCGATGGTTGCTGATTAGTTTGGTAGGTGCGTCAGTGATTAGGCTATCAATTAGGTATAGAATAATGCTGGCTGACGCACGCTACGCAGGGGAAGTTTTGATTTAACAGATTTAATCTTTGGTATTTCCTTCTCCTACCTCTGGAGTAGAATATTTGATATCGGCCCAAGATAGCTGCTTACTTTGACTGCTGCTTTCAAGTTCTTCTTTGAGTTTGGCAATATCAACGGTATCGTTTTTTGCAGAACTGTTGGTTTGGGCGATCGCACTTTTGACTTGCTGAATGTTCTCAGTCGGATTTGCTTTAACAGCTTCCACCGCTGTTTTTAAGTTGCGTTGATAGTGGGCGTTACCAATGGCTTCATCCTGCGATCGCGAACTGGTTTCAAAACACTTGTCCAAATCCGCATAAATGCCTGTACGGCGGGGTTTTGTGTAGTATTGGCGTTCTGTGTCGAGGAGTTTTGCCATCAATTCCAGGTGCATTTCGTCCTCGCTGCAAATTTCTTCGATCGCAGTCCATTCGTCGCTACCTAGGAGTTTCCTTTCGGCGGCGGGACGGGAATCTTCAAACCGTTCGCCCGTGACTTCTTCATAAATCCGGGGTAAACTATCGTCAAATTCGTGCTTTTGTTCCAACCAAATGCGGCGGATTTCGCTAAGTTCTTCCGGGGTAATTAAGGTGATGTCGCGCATTTCTTCTGGTGCGGTTTTGCGGATGTGGGTTTGTGCTTCCAAGACTCGCCTCAGCCAGTGTTCTCGCCAGAATTTGGTGTAGGGGCCTGGGATGGGTTCGACGGAGGTTTTGTCGTCGCCCATGTTGCGTTCAAACAGTTCTACTCTACCGTAGATGCGGCGGAAGTCTCTTTTTGGGCGATCGTCTTCAACATCTAATTCGTTGCGAATATCGAGGAGAGGCTGCATCCATTCTTTTTCCTCATCATTTTGAATCATTGCCTCCATAGATTTATCTTGGCTTACCATTGTGCAAACCCAGCAGCCAAAGCGAGAATTTCCGCAACTAGGAGTAGAAGTATCAACAACTAAAGGACACTCATTGTCTGCTGTTGCACCTCGATACATACTGAGTAAATCTTTATTGTTATTTCCCCAAGGATTATCCCACTGCATCAAGTAAAGCCAAACTTCATCTGTTCGCCAGTCTTCAATGGGAAGGTAAATATAAGAGTTAGGGCGAGTGGGATTAGCATTGAGGCGTTCGCTTACCCGCCATTCCCTATGTTTTGCCATATTTGCGGCGCGTTTTGTACTTTCTGCTTTGCGAGTCCCTAGAACAAGAATTACCTCACCGCTAGTTCTAATTATTTCACGAATAAAAGAACCTGTTGGTTGTATTTTCAATCGTTCCGTACACCACCTAAATCGGTTTCTAGGTGCTGGGTATCCTTTGCCTATTAAGCATACCCAAAAGGTATCTTGAACGGCTGGATAAGTTAAGTGAGTTTCGATGGGCATTCCCTGTTCTAGGGCTGCAATTTTCATTCGTTTTAAAGAATTATGTACTCCAGCAGATACTATAGGGTTTTCTACCAGCGTATCGTTTGTAAGAACATGAATTTTTTTGTGGCGTTTCTCAATTGGAAGTTCTGCAATCGCATACCATATAAGCTGTAAGACTGCGGAACTATCTTTGCCACCACTCCAGCCGATTACAAGTGGGAGTTCGTCTTGACAATAAAGTTCTTGAATTTCTTTTTTTAAGATATCTATGTCTGCAATTAAATCGCCAATATTCCGTTGCGGAAATAGTGATGTTTGTTGTAGATCGTTCATTTTGTAGAGTTCCCTTTTGATTTCAAAGTAAACACATTTTTACGATGCCACTGAATGGCATCGATTCTCGGATAATGTTTGTTCAAGCTTGGCAAAAGAATCATTTCTCCGTCAAAGTCTTTCATAGATCTAGAGTCTCGTGGTGATTCCTCTTCTAAATCACTAGCAACTATAATTTGATAACGGTCGTCAATAGCAAACCATCCTCGATCGAATGCCCAATGATGATTTTTACAGAGTGAGAGTCCATTATCTATTCCATTATCATCATAAAACTGGGAGAAGGGCTTGATGTGTGCGCCATCTACAATAGTTTGACTAAGTGAACGTTTGACTTTCAATCGACAGAAAGCACATCGATAATCATACAAGTGCACGATTTTTTTACGAAACAAAGCCTCTCTAACCAAAGATTTTCTTAAATACACCTTTGGTTGTCTATCTGTATTACCAGATTCAATACTATCTAATTCATTCAAAGGAGAATCTTGGAGAGACTGGTTGATGGTTAAAATATCTTCTATTGGTTTTTGGTTAGATGAAAACCAGGTAGATATCAATACATCTATTAACTCTTTTGCTGCACCAGTATCTTGCAATAAATCAAATAGTTCATCGTCAAGTTTTACACTGTCAACATCTATTATTAAGGTATTGATTGTTTGAGCACGCCGTCCTGCATATTGTTCGCTAAATGTAACGTGCCAAAATTTAGTTTTATTTTTATTCAAATGAAAAAATGGTAGAGCAAAATTCTCCGGCTTCCAAGAATCAGAAGTCAAAGCCGACCAATTTTTTTTGAATGTATTAATTAATTCCTCGGAAATAGTAATGTGGTTGTCCTTAAGCAAACCTTGTGTAATTAAATCAATTACAGACAGTAACAGTATTGGCTGATTTGGGGAACGGTCTTGTGAATTCTTCTTATTGCCCACATTAAGATTTTCAAAACGTTGGCGATAATAAGCTAAATTTTTATTTTCATACTCTTCTCCCCTAGTCATTTCGTTCTCCAGTGATAATTAAATATAATCGACCTCATATCTTACACTATTTGCAACAGAGGGTTAAGCACCGCAAGGCACAATCATAACGCATAAACTAGACAATTTAAGCAGTGTCAGCAGAGTAAAAAGTAATTGTCTAGCCTAAATAGGAGATAATTATATCACTATTCGGGCTTATCCGCGTGCATCTGCGGCTTCCAAACCCAATCGATTTTTCAAATAATCAGTCATCCAACTAACACTAGCCCTCGACTTAGAAATCCCCCCTCTCAACAAAATCCCTCCCTCCCAATCAGGATTAGAAATCGACCAATCAACCTGCAGTAAAAAACTCAAACGTTCCTCCCAACTCTCAGGAAAAACCGACAACAAAGCGGCCCCAACTTCCCCCAAACTCTCCAACACAACACTGTGACAGTGCACGCAATTCCGGCGCATTTCCCCCGCCGCAACTTGCTTTTGCAGAACTAATTGCCAATCGGGCATAAAACTGCTAACCGCATTCCAATAATTAACCGCCTGTTGTATTTGTTCAGCAAGTTCTTCCTCTTTTTCCTGTTTTGTAGTGCGAGAATGAAAGGGTTTTGTTTGTTTGCTGCTGTGGATGTTGGACAGCAAAGCCATAATAGCACGATCGATCGCACTTAGCGTAAACAATTTGGGCGATCGCCCATTCAGACTTCCCTTCTCCATCTCCGTCAAACACCGGAACACCTCAACCTGCTTAACAACCGCTTTTAGCACCAAAGCCGAATCGCCCCGGTGATTGTAAAGTACCCTTAGCGACGACTCCAAAGGAACTTGAAAACCGTTCAAATCAGCAAACTTTTGCTGCGAATTTTCCAACCCAATATCCAGAAACAAAATCAGCGCCACCGTCTCGTATCCCAACTGCGGATTTTCCCTCAAAGCCATCTCAAAAGCAGCCCTGCGATGCTGTCCGTCATTAATCGTAAACTTAGCATCCATCGGCACTCGCAAGCGACCGATTTTGCGTTCCTCCGCCTCATTTCCCACCGCTTCAAAAGTAATATCCGCATCAATCGAAGCGGCGATTGCCCCACAAGTGTAATTTCCCGAATTCTTGACAAAATAATCAGCAATTTCGGGAATTCTAGCATGATTAAGCGCGCGTTTCGCCCGCAGAGACGGCGGCAATTCTTCAGAATCTAAGGGAAACAATTTCGGCAAAAAACGCACCGGACACATGGATACGTAATATTCGCGGCCCGCTTGAATTCCCCGGATCACGGGCAAAATGTATTCAAAGGAAGGAGTAGACATATTTTAGAATTGGGAATTGGGAATTGGGCATCGGGCATCGGGCATCGGGCATCGGGCATCGAGAATGGGAATTAAGATTTATTGACTTTTTGTTTGGCTTGTGGTATGTGTCCGGGCTATAGAAAGATAAGTCAAGTATTTCACAAATATTTTTAAAAAACAAGGCTTGACATCAATTTTAACTTATGATATTTTTGAAAAAATAGCCTAATTATATAAAAATCGCCAATGAATACTAACCCAGCGGCTGACCTCGCTAGCCAATTTTTGGAAAAAGAAAATCGCGAAAGACAGGAAATCGCACTCTTATTAGACAATTATTTAGGAAAGGACGATCGCATTTTCGTACAAAAAACCCAGATGGGAAACACCGAAGCCTACATCGGTTCTGTCACCCTAGAATGGTTAGATTCCCGCGTCCGTTTCGCCTCACAAATGCCGCTTTTCCGCCAAAAATTCGACCTCCAAACGAACAACATCGTCCGCGACGACGAAACCATTGACGAAATTATCCAGCGTCCCTTAGATTGGTCGCGCCAAGCCGCCCTCACTCAATATTTAGCCGCCCGAAAATCGCACAAATTCCCCGCAGTTTTAGTAGTCGTCAGTCCCCCCTGGGTAGACAATCCTCACGCGGAAGAATGGGATGAAAACGGCGTAGCAACTAAATCCGCCGCTGAATTTATATCCTTTGATAAAAACGGGAATTTAGGGCTGTTGGATGTTTCTCAAAAAGTCTCAATTTTTGCCTTAGACGGCCAGCATCGGCTGATGGGAGTTCAAGGTTTAATGAGTTTAATTAAAACCGGAATCCTGCAAAGATACAACAAAAATAAAAAACCTGTCGGCGCTGCAATTACTCTCGAAGATTTAGCGGAAGAGTATCAAATTGACCCCGAAACAGTGTATAAATTAGCTCACGAAAAAATCGGGATTGAGTTTATTCCGGCGGCTGTGGCGGGGGAAACTCGGCAGCAAGCACAACGGCGCGTGCGATCGATCTTTGTGCACGTTAACCTCATGGCGGTAACGCTGAGTCAGGGACAACTAGCATTATTGAACGAAGATAACGGATTTGCGATTTGCGCCCGCAAAATTGCCGTCACCCATCCCTTATTAAAAGAACAAGAAGATAGAAATCCCCGCGTCAATTGGGACAGCGCCACAGTCGCAGCAAAATCAACAGTGTTAACCACATTGCAAGCGCTGCAAGATATGTCGGAACGGTATTTAGAATACAAATTCCCCCATTGGAAGCCAGAAAAAAAAGGTTTAATTCCCATGCGTCCAGAAGATGAGGAACTGAAAGAGGGAATAGAAGAGTTTAATAAATTGTTCGATAATTTAGCAACTTTGCCCAGCTATCAAAGAATTGAAAGCGGCGAAGAAACAGCCGAATTGCGCCGATTTAGTTTTGAAAAGCCGGGGGGCGAGGGAAATATTTTGTTTCGTCCAGTCGGTCAAATTGCTTTAGCTAATGCTTTGGGAATTCTAGTATTTAGAAAGAAATTTTCGCTGAAATCTATTTTCGACAAACTCCGCAGGTACGATGTGGATGAAGGATTTAGCCACATGGACAATCCTGAGTCTGCGTGGTACGGGATTTTGTACGATCCGAACAAAAAGCGAATGCTAGTTTCTGGAAGGGATTTAGCCGCGAAGTTAATTGTATATTTGGTCGCGGGAATTAACGATGATATGGATCGGGCTCATTTGCGGCAAGCGGTGGCCCAAGCGAGGACTTTTGAGGATAAAGCTGTTAGTTTTAATAGCAGGTTTGTGCATCCGAAAGAGGTGGGATTACCGCCAGTTCTTACCTAGATAATGTCAAGATAGTATGCAACTGCTTGCAATTCAAGGCTATTGTTAGATAGCTAACTGCTACCATTTCTTGCAGCTTCTAACTTTTGCCGAATTGCGGCTTGAACTTTCTGATCAAAATCAGGATCGCCGGGACTTGCAATAATCCTCAGCGGATGCTGATTGATTCTGTCTAAGTACGCTTGAAATGCGGCTCTATCTCCTCGATGTCTAAGAAAATACATTTTCAATTCAGCATTCAACATTGCGTTAGAGTTAACTTGGCTCATCCGCAAACTCTCCTTTATTTTAACAAAATAAGTTCTGCTCCCACGGGCAAATGATCGGACTCGGTGGCCTCCAAAACCGAACTCGATTTAGCACCCCAATGCTTTGAATACCAAATATAATCAATCCGACAAACGGGATAATTTAATCTCAAATTCGAGCTTTTCAACAAGAACTTAAGTTCCCAACCGTGAGGCCAAGTAAAACCAAACCCAAACCCCGATTTTCGGAAAGAATCTTGCATAACTTTCTGCACATTATAGTAGTCTTGAGTTTCGTCTGTCATGTTAAAGTCGCCCGCGACAATTACGGGTAGAGTTTCTTGCTCAACTCGCTGGACTAAATCTTGAATTTCCGGCCCTCGTTGTCCATATTTGTAAACTGGAATTTTGAGAAAAGGCAAGATGTTATATCTCTTAAACCACGGCCCGGTAGCTTGCATATTATAAATCACTACTTCTTGTTCGTTAAATTTAATAATTGCTCGCTGCTGCGTTTCTGCATGACCGGCTAAGTGCAGTATTTCGCTGGAGACAATGGGATATTTACTGAGAATTCCTACCGGAGGAATCCCAATTTGATATGGGTAGTCTATTTTTAACCATGCGAAAGCTCTTTCGGTATGTTTTTTAACGATTTCTTGTAAAAAGATAATATCGGGTTTTTCGCGTTCAATTAGTTTAAATAAAGTTGGTGATTGTGTTGTATACCAGCCGACGTTATGGGATAATATTTTGAGGTGGGGTTGGGAATTTGTGATGTTGATTGGTGAGGGGTAAAAGTATTTTATGTGCAGCCAACTTATGAGGAGAATGCAGGATATCGCAGAAATAATCGAGAACCATCTTTTTTTGATAATTGAGAATCCGACGATGGGAAGTAGGAAAATTGGAAATAAAATTAATGGCAGAAAAGTGCTAATTAAAGCAATAATTGATATTCGCTCCCAAAAGATGAATCTGAGCAGGAAATAGCAGATAATAAATAGTGAGTAGCTGTAAGTGAGAATTGTTACAGATTTCAGGAAAACTCTTTTGATGATATCTGTTAGTTTGTGCTGCATTGGAAATTTATTAAAATAAGAACTTGCTTAAGTCGAATTCTTCGTTTGACTCATGTTTATTGTCCCTTTCGGAGATTAAAAACAACAAAAGGCGATCGGTATAATCAGCGGCACCCCGAAACTCTTCTCGCAAAATTTCCAGGCCGCCATTAGCATATTCTTCAAAAATTTGCAAGCGTTCTGCTTCCGATTTTTGATCAAGATGGGAGAGAATTTGAGGATTTTTGGTTTCGGCGATCGCAATTAACTTAATCGCCATATCATAACCCCTTGATACAAAAATATCAACATCAATCGCACCGGGTTCTCGCTTGGAAATTTCCCCCAAGGGCGATCGCTTTTTCCGCTTATTTCCCAAGGATGCAGCAAACACAATCACATCGGCGTAAGTCTGAAAAGGGCCGGAGTTGTTATCCGATAAAGTTAAGGATTTAACTAAATCAGCTTTGTCTTTAGCAATTCTAATTTTGTTAGCAGCCATTGGGATTAATATGTAATTTTTAATTTTATAGAACAACCGCAGATGTGAAGCAGATTAACACAGATTAACGCCGATAATTTTCAGAATGTCCGTAATAACATAATTTTTTGGGCAAAACTTCCTCTGACTTCCCGGCGCTTGGTTTTTTCGGCTAAAAGTCGATCGCCCGAAACGCCAAAACTCAGCATCAGCGCATCCATCACCTCAGACAAATCAGCCAATTCCGCCACCAAATCATCCTCATCAGCCGCCGCAGCTTCTGTCGCTTCCTCAATCAATTTCTGGCGCAAAGCTTGACGGTATTCGCGATCGGACAAAATGACAAACTCGCATTCATTGCCACTTTTGCGAATAATTTCAGGAATGCGATCGCGCACCAACTTATGATACTCTTTTTCCATGTCAAACTCCCTTCAACCTTGACTAAAAGTTTGAATCAACCAGCGAGTAATTTCGCCATCATCTTGAGTTTGACTCCGATTCAAAGCTTCCTCAACTAACGCAATTTCCAGCCCAGGTAAAACCCGCGACTCTTGAATTCTACCGCTACCACCGCCATTAATCGCAAAGGCAAAAACCTCCTGCCTATTCGCACGATCCACCCAATATTCGCTAATTCCTGCGTCTTCATAAAGCAACCGCTTGCTGCCTAAATCATCATCAAAAGAAGATGCACCAATTTCAATTACCAAATTCGGCGGATCATATTCATTTAAATCAACAGGTGAATTGCTGTCATTAGGAGGAACTCTCAAATCTGAACCAATGTAGTAAGCTAGATCGGGTTGAAACTCGTGAATACCTGTTTTCCGAAAACTGGCATTAATCAACTGCACTACTCGGATATTTTTCAATGTAGCAAACAGACTGACTACAGATGAAAGGATTGAATGTTGATGCCCGTGCAATGGCCCTACTGGTGACATTTCTACCCTTATTTGTTCTTGATAATAATAAAATTTTCCCTTTTCCCAAGTTACATCCTCAGCAAAGTTTAGAAACTCTTTCCATGTCGCCTTCACCCAAATATCCGTTTCCAAAACCTGCGTAATTACCGAACTAGAAGACATCATCCACCTCTACTATTTCTGTATATTCAAATTCATTCGGACTGCGCTTAACTAAAGGATAGCGCATCCCAGCCAGTTCGATCGCATCTTCTTCACAATCAGCCTTCGGAGAATTGTACACCAGCACGTATTCCTTACCGATGCAGCTTTCCATTTCTTGAGCAACTTCTCCGCGCCACTGAGTTTTCGTCACCAAAACTACCAATTGATTCGCCAATTTGGGCAGCTTATTCGCGATTTGCTTGCGATAAATCTCGTCCAAACTGCCAAAGGGAGAATCCATCACGATCGGAAAGGTACTGCTATCCGGGCCCATCAAAGTATTTTTTTGACTCCACTCGCGCACGCCCTCAATAATTCCGCCAATAAACGACAAACTAAGGATTTGATTTTCTCCCGTCGAAGCAGCGACTAAAGATTCTTTTCCCGACGTATTTTCTACTAGCGTGAGTTCGTATTTATCGCTCAATTTGGGGATGTAAGGAGTAAAAGAAATTTGGCTAAAAATATCTTGTACACGTTTTTCTAATTGAGAACAAAACTGTTTTTCTAAGCGCGATCGCACTTCCGTTAGGCGATCGATCGCATCCTGAGTCGCCGCAATCCGGCGCTGGGCCAAAACTTGCCTTTGCTCATTCAGTTGCTGCTTGTCGATTTGCTTATCCAAAGCCGCAACCTGGGCATTCAAACTCTCAATCTGCTGCTGGTTAGAGCCTGTTTCACGGTGCAACTCGCCAATTTTTGCCTCAATCTCATCCAAGCGCTTTTGCAAGCGGCTGACATCGCCGTCAGGGAAGTTTTTCAGCTTGCTGTGAATATCGTCTAACTGGGATTCCACGCGGGAAAGTTCGGCTCTAGCGCGGCTGACATTGCCTTGTTGGCGATCGATTTCGTCCCAAAAATCAGCAATTTGGCGATCGATTTCATTGATGCGATCACTGATCCGAATAGTAGTTTCTTCCACATCGCCAGCACCCGCTTTATTGATCCAACCGCTAACATTTTCGCAAGCTTCAGAACCCTCCACCAATTGGGCACCGCAAATACACCGCTGCTGCGCTAATAACTCTTCCAAAAACGGCCGTCCAATCCCCGAAAGCAACTCGCCTTTTTCCCGCAAATTCCCAAAAATCAAGTTAAATTCAGCCGCAGCATCCGAAAGAAATACCGTGTAAGCGCGCCCAGAAATTGCTCGTTTCATCGCATCAGAAGCCAAAGCAATTTGTTCCTTAAATAAAGTCCGCTGCTTTTCCAATTCGTCTCGTAATTTTTGCCACTCAGCAGCACCGCTTAGTTCCAAGAAATCACCGTTAACTACTTTTTTTAATTCACCTTGATTCGTCAATTCTTGCTCAATCTCTACTTGTCTTTGTGAAAGTAAATCTACCTCTTTTTGACAAGTTTGCTTGTTTTTTAAAAGTTTTTTGATTTCAGAACTACCAATCACGCTCAAATCTGTTTCTAGAGACTTTCTGGCATCTATCAAATGTTTAATCGATCGACTCAATACCTCTACTCCTAGCAATTCCTTAGTAGCTTCAGCAATTTCTGCTTTCTTGTCGTGGCGAACAATTTGCTCGATTCGTTCCCCATCAAAAAAGAAATATTGATGCAAACTTGCAGGCAATATCCGTCCGATAATATCATCGGGATGCTGCGCTGTCGCAATCCAGCGACCGTCATCTTTTGCTACTTGTAGGAACAATTCGTCTTTGATGTATTCTACAGTATTTGCATTTTTGTAAGCACGGCAAACACGCCTTGCTTGATAGCGCTTGCTGTCGTGTTCAAACACAAGTTCCGCCCAACAACCCACGGCTTTTCCCATTTCCGCCTCAGCAAGGGCGCGCTTGTTTACCAATTGTTCTTCCGCAGCAAAAGCAGGGCTAAATTTTCCGTAAAGTACCCACGTAAAGGCATTAATTAATGCTGTTTTTCCAGAACCGTTATTACCATGAATGACTGTGATATTATGCTCGCCACAGGCTAGCTTGATTTCGGGACTTTTGCCGTAAAATTGCCGAAAATTGCACAGAGTAATTGAAATTAACTTCATACAATTGCTTCCTTAATGATTTTCAAAATGTCATCGCTAATATAGCGGGGAGATTTCATGTAGAGTTTATCTTTTTCAATTTCTAATACCTGCTCGATAATTTGTCGGACTTCCGGCGGCGCGCTAGTAATTGGTTGCTGTACGTCGCTCAAATCTTTGTCCGTGTGATAACTAGAACGCTTTTCTGCTAAAGTGCCGATCGCTACAGGTGCGATCGCGCTATCTGCATATCTAAAAGCCATAACCAGATTTTCATTCAGATTTTTAGTCATAATTAGAAGGAAGAAGGGAGAAGGAAGAAGGAAGAAGGAAGAATGCTTATATAGTTAGCTTTTTAGTCATCTCTATTTGACGCTTAATTAAGTGGATTTACTTATTTTATTGCAAAAATCAAAAACTACAGGG
This sequence comes from Microcoleus sp. A6-C6, assembly GCF_036705955.1. NCBI lineage: Bacteria > Bacillati > Cyanobacteriota > Cyanophyceae > Oscillatoriales > Microcoleaceae > Microcoleus > Microcoleus sp. A6-C6. The sequence continues at coordinate 41,506 of NZ_JAUBVR010000011.1, forward strand.
TTACGTATGGGGTGAGAAACCGGGTTTCTACGAGTTTGGCTCTCGCGTCACGAGAAATCTACAAAGAAACCCGGTTTCTAGGATTTTTGTGACTAAAAACGAGAAATTTACGAAGAAACCGGGTTTCTGAGTTCGTAAGTGCGATCGCTAACGAAACTAGCAACTCAAACTGCAATAAAATAATTCTATCTTTTTAAGATAAACCGAACCTGAATAAATGTCAAATATCTAACAATCCGTAACGCCTCTGAATTTGCAGCAATTTCACCCTAGCTTCCCCAGCATTGTCAGCCAAATCAGCAAATTCCAAAAACCGCTTCAACTCTTTTCGCAGCAGATTGCGCTCAACTTCTAAGCTTTCTCGACCCAAATCTGGAGGTAAAACAATCATATCAAATAAAGTTGCCCTTTCCTTCCCCGGATGCGGCCGCAAAATACGTCCTCGGCGCTGAATAAACTGGCGCGGATTGCTGCTACTTGCTAAAATTACAGCATGGCGAATTGCTGGAATATCAACGCCTTCATCCAAACACCGAATCGCGACTAAACCTTGCAATTCTCCACTCTCAAATTGTTGGCGCAATCGTTCTCTTTCTGCTAAAGGAGTCGCCGCCGTATAAGTATTGACTCGATAGCCTAATTCTGAACCCAATAATTTCGCGGTTTCTGTTAGTTGGCGGTTGTTACTTCGGCGCACACCTGCTTCGATCGCACCATCGCCGCAGTAAAATAATGTATGGGCTGTGTCGAGACGGTGGATCATTAGTTCTCGCAAAGCTGTTAATTTATTAGCCGCCGCCCCAATTAACCTGGCCCGCTGCATTAATAAAGTTGTTAAAGCATCGTTTGGTTCTACTTTTTCATCGCCCCACAGCGCCCAGCCAATTTTTTTAGTTAAGTAGGAATATTTGCGGGTTTCTGATTCGGTTAATTCTACTAAAATCGGATAGTATAAATAATGTACTAATGCTTTTTGGCGGATGGCATCGGCTAAGGTGAGTTCGGGTTGCAACACTGGGCCGAAATAATCTAAAATAGACTCGGTTCCCTCTTCGTCAAAGTGTCTTTCTGGGGTAGCAGAAAGGGCGAGGCGTAGTCCAATATTCCGCGGCAAACTTTGTCCTAAACGGGGTGCACCTAAGTTGTGAACTTCGTCTCCAATAATTAGGGTTTTTTCTGGGAAATAGCGCAGTTGAGACTGCAAACTATCGGACATTAGTGTAGCGTTTGTAGTTATAATTGTCAGAAATATTCCCTCGCCCGCTCGCACTTTATACAAACCCCGATCCAGCTTATTTTGCCAACTACTGGCGTTTTCAAAAGCCAAAATAGGTTTCAAACAAAATTTTTCCGATTCGCGCGCCCACTGATTCACCAGGTGGCAGTAGGGGCAAATTACGAGGAGGACTTGCAGGTTAATTTTATTGTATAATTCAGTGGCGATCGCAAGTGCAGTAATCGTCTTGCCACTACCCGTCGCCATCTTCAGCGTACCGCGTCCCTGATTTGCAAACCAATTATCAACCGCCGCTTGCTGATACGGCCGCAATTGCAGCGATGGCGGTATCCTCGGAAACCCAAATTGCGAATTATTGGCTGTGGAGTGATTCACCTTTAAATGCCGTTAGATGCAAAATTACCCTGATTCAACTGTAACTCATATTCAACTAAAACTTAACAGCTCAAACAAATTTGCCGCCGACAATTGCAAACCAAACAACGCATCCAGCACTGGTAAAACATCTTCATTTTCTTTAATCTCAGGTTCCTGCTGCGGTTTAAAAACAATGACTAATCTTTCTTCCGGGTCAATCAGCCAACCCAATTTAGTCTTATTTTTGAGGCAAAATAGAATTTTATTAATCACGCGAGTTGAACTTTGATCCGGCGATAAAATCTCAATTATCCAATCGGGCGCAAGTTCAAACCTATTTTCTATTTCTCCCTGAGAATTTAGAGGAATGCGCTGCCACTCGAATACTGCGATATCTGGAACAATAGAACGTCCACCAAAAGAGCAGCGCAATTCTGGAAACGCATAAGCCAACTTCTGCGGTTTTCCAATTCGATTAATTACAGATGGGAACTCAAATTGTAATGTACTATGTTTTCCTTGCGGCATAGCTTTTTGATAAATTTGACCAGCAAAATACTCGCTAGCCGGCTTAGTTTCTGGAAGCAGCAGAAACTCTTCCAGAGAAATTTTTGACGGAGACTGAATTGACGTTAACATAAGCGATTAAACCCTCAAAAACTCTTATAAATTCACGTCGCTGTCACCTTCCCAATCCTGACAACTCTCCGATTCCACACCAGTAGGGTGCATCGCACAAACCAACAAATTTCCGCCGTAAACTTGACCGTGATAGTTAGTACAACCGCGACAAACCGGATGCTGAGTCGGCGAAGGGTCTACATAAGTCACCATCGACAAATCTATCTCATCAAACTCCGGGTCAAAGTCCCGGCAAATTTCAATTATCGGTTCGAGAAATTCATTTAAATAACCATCGAATTCATTTAAATAACCGTCAACTTCACTAATCAGGTTATTTTGTACTTGTTCTGTAAACTCTTCCGAAATATGAGCCAAAATGTCCAGCATTTCGACAAACTCTTCGCTCATGTCGGTGAAAAAATGCTCTACTTCAGAGACAGCATTTTCCATTACTTCAAAAAAATCTTTAGACCAATCTTCCATGAATTTGACAGCTTGCTATTACAAAATATTTTACAGACAGGTGCAGCCAGCCTCATGTGAAGTGCTTGCACCTACTCTCAATTCTATTACCTATTGCGGTATATCCGTCCACATCTGACAGAGGAGATATTCAAAAAGGGAACTCAAGAGTATTATCCTGAGTTCCCTTTGTGCTTTGCGAGCTTTTTGTAGCTTAATCTTGCTTCAGACGCCGCAATTCGTCTTGTAAATTCTGCACTTGTTCGCGGAGCTTGTCTACGCCACCAGTTTCTTTAGTTTCTTTTGCAGAAACATCTTCTTCCTCAGAAACAATTTCAATCCGCCGAGGTTCAGCCGGTTTTTCTTCCCTAGCCGATTCTACGGGTGGCTGCTGCTGAGCTTGTTGCACCATATCATCAACAAAGCGACGTGCTTCTTCCGTTGACATTTCGCCACGCTTGACTAATTCATCTGCCAGCTTTTGGGCTTCAGTGCGTAATTCAGTTAACTTGCTGCCTGCTTTTTCTCCAGCGTAGGAAGCTAGCCCGACACCAAGGTAAACTGCTTTCTGTAAAATATCTCCGAAACCAGGCATAGGAGCTATACCTCATAAAACTGGGTGAACCGGAGACCACGCCTATTACAAGCATCCCGTGTTGCTGCTACCTTCCGGTCCTGACAAAATTTGGGCGTTGGAATCGCGTGGGGCCAGTTCATTTATGAGTATAACACAGTTATTTATTCTTCAACCACACACCAGTGATAAATTTCATAAATAACGCAACCGTTCTTCACCAGCGGGTCTTCAGCGACGATCGCCTTTGCTTCATCCATAGAACCCGCCTCAAACATCAACATACCGCCGCCCCGCCTCGCCCAGTAGCCAGTTTTCGCTCGGTGTCCTTTAGAAATCAACTCTCGGACATAAGCTCTGTGAGCTGGCACATATTGGTCAAAGACAGGCTTTTCCACAATTCCTTGTTCAATTTTGACAAACCAAGGCATTTTTTATTTTGGATTTTAGATTTTAGATTTTAGATTGGGGATTGTAGATTGGGAATGGAGGTTTTGGTACCGAGCATTGAGCAAATACTCGATCGCCCGTACTCCGCCATTCCTTCCTCACTGCGATGTTATCCTATGAACCAGTCAAAACAGCGATTTTTTATTGCTTTAGTGCCACCTCTCGATATTGAACAGCAGATTACTGAGATCAAACTGTATTTTGCGGAACACTACAATACTCGCGGTGCATTGAATTCGCCACCCCACGTCACGCTGCAACCTCCTTTTGAATGGCTGGCGGCGGATGTACCGAAGTTGGAGGAAAGTTTAAAGGCCTTTGCTGCAAATCGGCTGCCAATTCTCGTTACTCTATCCGGTTTTGCGGCTTTCGATCCCCGCGTCATTTATGTTGATGTTGTCAAATCGCCGGCATTGCTGGAGATGCAACAAGATTTGATGAGTTATTTGGAGGCAAATTTGGGAATTGTCGATCGACTTTCTCAGACTCGCCCATTTGTACCGCACATGACTGTAGCATTTCGCGATTTAACTCAGGAGAATTTTCAAGCGGCTTGGTTGGAATTTGCAGGGCGTGAGATCCACTTTGAGTTTACCGCTGCGGCCTTAACTTTGTTGCTGCACGACGGCAGCCGCTGGAATATCAGAAGATCCGGCGGTTAGAAACCGCGTCTATAGAAACAAAACCCGGATGGTGCGCGGGTTAAATACCTGGCGGTTAATGTGTTATTTTTTTTAGTCCCTCGCTCGCTCGGACATCGTTTGACAAGAAGCGGTTGAAACCGTACGTCTTTTCTTACCAGAAAGAATTGGTTTAAAGCCGGAACCCCTAAAGGTGAGAAATTAAAATCAGACTATTCATTGCTTCAATCCTCGGACGTAAAGTAAAGTGCTGTCAACTGTCAACTGTCAACTGTCAACTGAATGAACGATCGCTCTTATTCGGACTTGCAAGTGCCACAGTTCCATAAACCGAAATTCCCGACTGTTTCAATATTTGAATTGCCGACTTCACGGTAGTACCGCTAGTGTAAATATCATCAACTAACAAAACTCGATCGCGCGGGAGACGGCGGCGAAAATCTTTGCCCAAACTTAAAGCATCTTTCATTTCAGCTTTTCGTTGCTGTGGTGTCAGAGCGAATAAAGCCTGAGTATTTTTCACACGCTCCAAACCGTGCCGCTGCAAAGGCAAACCAGTCAACTCGCAAAAACTTTCAGCCAAAAGTTCCGCCTGGTTAAAACCACGCTCCTTGAGCTTTTCTTTGTGCAGAGGAATTGGTACAACTGTTAAATTGTCAATAGCTAATTCGGGAAAACTTAGCCAAGATTCTGCCAGCCAGCCGCCGAGGGGTTTCGCTAATTGTGGATTACCGTCATATTTCAAAGCTGCGATCGCCCGTTTGAGAGTCCCGCCGTACTCGCCCCACACAAAAACCCGCTGCTCTGAATCCCAAAATCGACCTGGATCGGCTAACTGACATCGCTGAAGTTGCTTGTGGCAGTAGGGACAAAACTCTTCGGCAGCCGATCGCTGACAAAGAGGACAGTTAGCCTTAAGAAATAGATTGAGAAAAGATTTGACCAATCCCGTCCATTTTCGGTTGTTCATCCTAAAATTGTGGTAAGTGATTAATCGGAAAAACTATCAAAATTCAATCAGTTTCCAAGAACAGGATCGCAGCGTGACAAACCTCTACTGGCTAGACAAAATTCAACCTTCAGACCGAGATGCAGTGGGAGAAAAAGCATTTTACTTGAGCTGTTTGCTCGCCCAAAATCATCCAGTTGTACCGGGTTTTGTCGTGCCGGCTACAACATTTTGGCAGTTTTTAGAGTCGATCGACTGGCTAGAACCGCTGTTTGCCGACTGGCCCCACTCTTCGCTACACTTGAACGTCGATGAACCCAGACAACTGCAATCGATCGCCCGCAGCATCCGCCACCAAATCCTTACCACCAAACTGCCAGAGGCACTGCTCTCCAACCTAGAGTCTGCGGTTGGTACTCTCAACTCCCAAGCCTTGATTTTTCGCCCTTCCCTGACTTCCAGGAGCCCGAAAACAGCCGGAATCCTGGAATCTCACGCAGTACGCGCCGAACCAGAATCCATTGAGGCCGGACTAAAACGAGCCTGGGCAGAAATCTTCAGAGCCCGAAGTCTATTTTACTGGCAGCGGTGCGGCATGGAAATACAGCAAATCAATCCCGCAGTTTTGGTGCAGCCGCTTCAAGGAGCAATCGCCACAGGTGAGGTGAAAACTAATGCCGGCGCAGCATGGGAAATCCAAGCCACTAGCGGTTTGGGAATGTCCCTCGCTAGGGGAGAAACTATACCTGATTACTATGAAGTACAGTCAGAAACAGGTGCGGTTAAATTCCAGCGGCTCGGTTACAAAACATTAGCATATAATCTCAAAGCTGATGAAATCAAGCCGAGGGAAAAAACGCATATTGGGAATTTTGCTGCTTTTCCAATCCCCGATTCTCCATTTCTAATTCCTGATTTTGCTGACAGTTGCCTGGAAGTTTTGGCGCTGGGCGAGGAATCACAAGCTGAATATGTTTTAGAGGAATCGCAACTGCAAAAAATTATTAAATTGAGCAAAAAAGTTGTCGCAGGAGTTGACTCTGATTTAATTTTGCAGTGGACAATCAGCGAGACAGAAAACAATGACGAACCGCAGTTTTATTTTACTCAAGTTCGTCTTTTGAAAGCGGAAAAAATCGCGTCGGTACGGGAAAATGCGATCGCCCCAGCCAGAAATCCTGCGATTCTCAGAGGTTTGGGTGCAGCATCAGGAAAAGCCGAAGCAATTGCCCAAGTTATGACGAATTCTCACCCAGAAAACACCCAATTCTTAGCCGGAGGCATTTTGGTAGCCCGCACAATCGAGCCGCACTGGCTGCCTTGGCTGAAACTTGCTGCTGGGGTGGTTGTGGAACAAGGAGGCATGACAGGGCACGGCGCTATTTTAGCGAGAGAATTGGGGATTCCTGCCGTTGTGGGAGTTGCTGGGGCCACGAGGGCGATCGAGACTGGCGATTGGGTGTTGGTAGACGGCGATAGCGGACAGGTTTTTGCCACCGCCGAACCAGATGGCGATCGACTTCGGGAACTAGGAAAAAATCCAGAAAATTACACTACAGCAGCAGAAATGTCAATAGCTAATTACCAATTTTCAACATCAGATCGATCGTCCAATCCCGCGTCTAAATCTCGCCAGCCTGAGTCTGCCGAATCTGTTGCGCCAACGGGGACTCAACTGCTAGTTAATGTCAGCCAAACGAGTTCGATCGATCGCCTCAGAAATTTGCCCATCGACGGCATCGGATTATTGCGATCGGAATTGATGGCATTGGAAGCTTTGGACTGTCAAAACCCTAAAGTTTGGCTGCAAAACGGTCAAAAATCGGAATTTGTCTCGCGCATGGCGGATTGCCTCAGTTTATTTGCGGCTGCCGTTTCGCCGCGACCAATATTTTATCGATCTCTCGATTTGCGCGAATCAGGAACCGACGGCAGTTTCAGTTATACCTTTGAACCGGAGTTATTTGATTGGGAGTTGTCCGTACTTCAAAAAGTCTGCGAGTTAGGTCACACAAATCTCAATTTAATGTTGCCTTTCGTGCGCTCTGTGGACGAGTTTGTCTACTGCCGCCAGCGCTTAGAAACTATTTGGAAAAATCGACCGGCTCAGTTTCAAATTTGGATCATGGCGGAAGTTCCTTCGGTATTATTTTTATTGCCAGATTATGTAAAAGCAGGAGTTCAAGGAATTTCTATCGGTACCAATGATTTAGCCCAATTTTTGTTAGGGATTGACCGCAACTCCCAACAGGTAGCAGGTGGTTTCAACGGGCGCGATCGAGCAGTGATGAGGGCGATCGAGCAATTAATCCGACAGGCCAGGGCTGCGGGCATTCCTTGCTCGATCTGCGGGGACGCGACCGCATTGTATCCTGAGATAGTTGAATCCTTGGTGCGGTGGGGGATTTCGTCTATTTCGGTGAATGTCGATGCTGTAGAACAGACTTGGAGGGCGATCGCCCGTGCCGAACAGCGCCTGCTCCTAGAAGCCGCGCGATCGATCTTAACAGTTGACAGTTGACAGTTGACAGTTGACAGTTGACAGTTGACAGTTGACAGTTGACAGTTGACAGTTGACAGCGAAGTTTTTAGGCAGGGGCTTAAATCCCCAGCCTAAAAACAATCCACCTAAAGGCGGGGGCTTAAATCCCCTGTGACGCAGGTTAATAATAATTAAAAAAATCAGACGGCGGTTGAAACCGTGTCTACACAATCGAATTCTGGATGGTGCGCGGAATGAAGAAAATAACATAATTTTAACCGCCCGATCTTCTTCAACCCCGGCACTATCCGGGTTTTGTTTGTATAAATGCGGGTTCAACCGCCCGGTCTTCTAAATTAAAAATATCCGATTTTCAAGCTAAGATAGAAATATCACCAACACTTGACCCAAAGGTAAAAACAATGAAATCAAAAATCATTGCAACCGCAGCAATACTCGCCGCCCTCGGCTGTCTGCATCCTCATCCAGCATTATCTCAACCTGCAACTGACGGCGGTATGAAACCTGGATTCTGGCAACCTCAAGCACAGATTGACACTACTCGCAATATTACCCTCAGACTGTTAAATGAAACCGGATTAAACCTAGAATACGGTGAATCAGGTGTTGGCTTGTCATCCTTGCCCGTCGGAGCCAGCAAAAACATCATTGTTCGCGTCAGCAATCGCACCGCCGACATTGCAAATATTCCGATTAATGTCCAAGGAGGAAGCACAACTTTGAAATACGACTATAATGTTGATGCCAAGCAAAACCTTGTGACGGTTCGCATCACCAGATCAGATGGCCGCACTCAGCAAGATCGGTCAGTTTATATTGATGAAAAAGGGCGAATTTACTCTTTCTAAGACTGACGATTGTTAACCAGATTCCCGATCGTGGATCTTGGTTTTAGCAGCGAGATCTCCGGGGCGTTGCTGACTCGAAGTATGAATCCATCAGAGACGCCCTACGAGTGCGTCTCTACAAAGGTTTGGAGATCAGGTTAAATTATTTTCATCCCTAAAATCAGCAACGCCCGCTGTTACTTAGTCGATCGAGATTGACTGAGGCCCCGTGCTTTTACCGTTGGTTGGTTCGGCTGTGGGCGCAGTGTAGGAAGTTGAGCCGGCTTGTTCGTCAATCCAGCTTCTAACGGGATCTTCGTGAAGGTTGAGTCGCAGCAGGCCTGAAAAAAATCCGCCCGCAAAGGCAAGAGGCTGTTGCATCAATTCTTTAACTACTGGGATGAGTTCATCGAGGAACATTCAAGAGTCTCCTTGTTCTGCTGGGTTTCTACCTTTACTGTACCGTTTGTACTGCGATGCTGGCAGCGGCCGACAAAAAACCCTATTCTCAAACGCTGAAGATGGGCGATCCTGTTCAAGGGCTTCGCTAACCACCAATTTGGCGGCTAATGGCGTACAATGCTAATCAATTTGCTGTAAAAATTTTATGTGCCGTTTGCTTGGCTACCTGGGCGAGCCGATTTTACTCGATTCTATTCTGTACAAGCCGGAACATTCGCTAATTGTGCAGAGTTACCAGCCCCGCGAAATGACTTCGGGCCTGCTCAATGCTGACGGTTTTGGCATCGGTTGGTATCACCCGCACCTAGATACTGACCCGTTTACTTATAAAAATGTACAACCAATTTGGAGCGACATCAATCTGCCGAGTATTAGCCGGTACGTTGAATCAAAATGCGCGATCGCCTATGTTCGTAGTGCAACTTCGGGACAAGCTGTAGATTTGAGCAACTGTCAGCCCTTTGGGTACGATCGCCTATTGTTCGTACACAACGGCTTTGTGCAGAATTTTCGGAAAACTCTTTATAGACCAATTCGCGATCGGCTCAGCGATACCCTTTATCAATCAATTAACGGTACTACAGATTCAGAGCACATCTTCGGCTTATTTGTCAATGAATTAACAGCCGCAAATTTGACTCTAGAAGCTGCTTTGCAAAACTGCCTGAAAACCTTGGCTGAGCTAGCAAAACTTCACCAAGTAGAATTTTCAGCTAATATCATTATCAGCGACGGAAAGCAGCTCGTTGCCTCTCGCTTTGCTTTCCCAAAAGTCCCTCCTTCCCTTTATTGGGTGCGGGACGATCTAAATTTTCCAAATTCTGTCATCATTGCTTCTGAGCCTTTATTTGCTGGCAATTGGCACGAGTGTCCAGTCCAGAGCATTATCAGTACAGGAGTAGACGGTGATATTGAAATCTATCCAATCTTGTAGAGAGGCAATTTATCACGATTTGCAGCAGTGTCGCCGTGGCACTTTCAAACTATTTGCAGACATCGATCATGATACTTTTTGCAGTCAAGCTCATCCTGATTTCAGTCCGGTTGGCTGGCACTTAGGTCATATTGCTTATACTGAGGATTTGTGGCTGTTACAGCGATGTGCTGGATTGCCGCCACTATTTTCTAAGTATCATAAGCTCTTTGCTGCTGATATTTTGCCGAAAACACAACGGGTTTTTTTGCCTGCGTTTCCAGAGGTTGAATTTTATCTGGATGCGGTGCGAAAAAAGGTCTTAGATTATTTGGAAGTTGCGCCGATTGAACAGCAGGAACGTCTCTGGCGGTTTATGATTCAGCACGAAAGCCAGCACTGTGAAACAGTTGCCTTTGTGTTGCAAATGCAAAAGAAGGAAGAAGGAAGAAGGAAGAAGGAAGAAGGAAGAAGGAAGAAGGAAGAAGGAATATTAATGCCCAATTCCCGATGCCCAATGCCCAATGCCCAATGCCCAATGCCCAATTCAGCGATCGCAATTCCGGGCGGCGAATTTTATATGGGAAGCGATGCTGCTGAGGCTTTGGATAATGAGCGATCGCGCCACTTGTGTTATTTGGAAGCATACGCGATCGATCGCTATCCCGTCACTTGCGGTCAATACCGAGATTTTATGACATCCGGCGGCTATCAGAACCGCGATTGGTGGTCTGCTGAGGGCTGGGAATGGCAAAAAGTTCATTTAGTCGATCGCCCGCTTTACTGGTCCGAAAATCCAGCTTTCAGCAACCATCCAGTTTGTGGCGTCAGTTGGTACGAAGCCGAAGCTTACTGCAACTTCGCCGGCAAGCGTTTGCCATCGGAAGCCGAATGGGAAAAAGCAGCGAGTTGGGATGCCACAAATCAGACGAAACTTACCTATCCTTGGGGAGAAACACGGCCAAATGCCAGCCTGTGCAATCACGGCAATCATCTTGCCAATACCTCCCCCGTTGATGCCTTTCCAAAAGGAGCAAGTGCAGCAGGCTGTTGTGATATGTTGGGCAATGTCTGGGAGTGGACAGCTTCAACCTTTGACGCCTATCCAAAATTTGAGAGTTATCCTTACAAAGGATACTCTGAACTCTATTTTGATGGAGAACACCGGGTTTTGAAAGGCGGGAGTTGGGCGACTTTTCCTCAAGCAATGCGATCGACTTTTCGGAATTGGTACTATCCGGGCGTGCGCCAAATTATCGCAGGTTTTCGTTGCGCTAAGTAGTTTATTATCCAATTCTAACTGCAATATACAAGATTGCAAAATTCAGGAAATATCTTTGAATTATCTGCGTTTATCAGTGTTGATCTGCCTTGTATCTACGGTCGATATATATATCAATCAAATTTTCAAGCAAGAAGTCTCGAAAAATTGGACATTTTTTTACTAAATGTAGAAAAGTTCGCATTTCAAAATATTAAGTAAAAAAACTTGGGAAAATTATTTTTAAGTTTCAATTTGGGGAGCGATCGCCATCTGGTGAGAAAATAGATAACGGAGATCGGCATAAAAAATCAGGCTTAAGCGTGATATTTGGCAAGGTGACTGCGTGCTATACCAATTGTTGCATCTTAATTTTACTCTATGAAATCCCCAAGACTGTCCGACACGACAAACCCAGCCTCAACAAAGGAAAACCGGCTGCACTTAGAGCGGCTGGTGAGCGCTGTGGCACCGACAACCGCAGAAATCAATCCTGGCAGCGATGCAGTTAGCGGGTTGACTCAAAACCCCAAAACCCTTCCTCCCAAGTATTTCTACGACGATCGCGGCTCGAACCTGTTCGAGTTGATTTGTCAATTGCCGGAATACTACGTGACACGCACGGAGACGGCGATTTTGCAAGAGTGCGCAGGGGCGATCGCCCATTTGACGGGCCCGTGCGAAATCGTCGAACTCGGCAGCGGCAGTTCCACCAAAACCCGGATTCTCCTCGATGCTTACAGCAAATTGGAATATCCCCTGCACTATTTGCCGATCGACATCAGCCCTACCATCCTAGAAAGCAGCGCTTGTCAACTGTTGACAGATTATCCGTCGCTTCAAATTCACGGACTTGTCAGCACTTACGAATTAGCCTTAGCTAAAATTTCCCCGTCACCGTTGCCAACCCGAATGATTTGCTTTCTAGGCAGTACCCTCGGCAATCTCAACCCTCAAGAATGCGATCTATTCTTCTCGCAAATTGTCGGTGCATTGCAGCCTGGAGAGTATTTTTTACTGGGAATTGATTTGGATAAATCTAAAGATATTTTAGAGCCGGCCTACGATGACAGTCAAGGAGTGACAGCAGCATTTAACTTGAATATGCTGCGGCATTTAAATCGGAGGTATGAGGGAAATTTTGATTTAGCACAGTTTGAGCATTGGGCTTTTTACAATCAAGAGGAATGTCAAATTGAAATGCACTTGAAAAGTAAAAAAGCGCAAACCGTGAACTTACGTACTCTAAATTTAACGGTGGAATTGGCCGCAGGAGAAACTATCCGCAGCGAAATTTCGCGCAAGTTTAATCTCAATACTGTAAAGGCAGATCTTTCGCAGCGCGGTTTAAAGCCTGTACAAGTTTGGACAGATCCAAATCAGTGGTTTGGCTTGATGCTTTGTCAGTTGACAGTTGATAGTTGATAGTTGATAGTTAACAGTTGACAGTTAACAGTTAACAGTTAACAGTTAACAGTGGGCAGTTGTCATTAGTTAGTGTGAGGGAAAGAAACCGGGTTTATACGATTTTTGAGAACAGGAACGAGAAATATCGCAAGAAACCCGGTTTCTGAAATGGTGAGTGCATCCATTAACTTCTGAATTATTACTTTAGGATTCACGTATGAGGTCAACAAACTAAAGCTGTGTCTACTACGCCCCCTACTTCTCAACTGTCAACTATCAACTGTCAACTATCAACTGTCAACTATCAACTGACCAAGGACTACTGACTAATTAACAAATCGGCCGTTGTCCAGGTTTTACGGCGTGAATGTACTCGCTGCCCGATGTCGGCCATCCCCGCTTATAATAGGCTTCCTCCGGCTTCCCCCAGCCCAACTGCAACAAAATTTCCAGAAAATCCAACTTTTCCCACTTCGATAGACTCGCCCATTCTGTACGCTGGGTTAGAGCCTCTACATCAATTGGCTCGATCGATCTAAAATCCTTCCCGCTGTTAATACTCAAATACAAATCCATCCCCGCAGTTACCCGCTGCCAAAATTCCAACATCGCAATCTTAGCTGCTTTCAGAGTCATCAAATCGATCGGTAGAGCGATTAATTCGTCATTGACTGCCGGATAGCGTAGAGTATTGCCTTTAACCGTCATTTCCCGCCAGACAATCCCAGAAACTTGATGTTCCCTCTGGTATTCGTGCACGGCCGCCTTAAAATTTTGATAAGCAGTGAACTTTTGAACGCCCTCAGATTTGAGAAAGCGGTCAATTACGGGGTTCCCTGTAGCATCCGTTTCAGTCAAATTGAGACGCCGCCCGTGCAAGCAGGCTTGGCGCTCTTCTTCGAGGATTTTAATGAGTTGGGCCGTGCTGTAAACCTTGGGCATCTTTATTCAAGCAAAATCAATACATTTGCTGGTCTGGCTGATTTTCTAGGCTAATTTTCAGTAAAGATTGTTTTTTTTGAGCAATATCACTTTTGCGGTTATTGTAACTTTTCTTTGTGCTTAATTCTCGTTTGATAGTTTACAGGAGTTGAATTGAGAAATCCCGAAAGCTTCTTGAAAAAAGCAGTTAAGAAGATACTGAATCGCGAGTTAGGCTGGGAAGTGTGCCAAGGGCTTACCTGGCGGGATTTTTCGCCAAAAACAAAGCCCCCTCGAAGGAGGAGGCTAAACTGAGTTAAAGGTTTGGGAGTTTTATTTGGCGGATCGATCGCACAAACCGCTAAAAAATCAGCATTCGCACCTGCTGTCAACCACCAAAACTCAGATTTTCAGTCTCAAAGCTTAGTAGCGTCGTGAAGAGCGATCCTTGTCGCCCCAGCCGCCGCCGCCACCCGAAGAGCGTTTGTTGTCTTCGCGAGGTTTAGCTTTGTTGACTTTCAAGTCGCGGCCCATCCACTCAGCACCGTCTAGGGCTGCGATGGCTGCTGATTCTTCTGCTTCGCTTGCCATTTCAACAAAAGCAAAACCCCGCATCTTGCCTGTTTCCCTGTCCGTTGGCAGTTGAACCCGGCTAACGGTACCGTACTCGGCAAATACTTGGCTGAGGTCTTCTGATGATACCTCGTAGGAAAGATTACCAACGTAAATCGACATAAAATCTCCAGAATCATTAGGGTGCAGAGAGTTAGATTCGGAGAGACGCTTGTAAATAAATACCAACAAACTACGCAACCGAATTTAATTCTTGAAAAACTACTATAACATGAAGTCAGCAGAATCAGCAATTGCCTGTGCTAATTTTTAATTTAGGGTGCTGTCGGGCAATCTCCCACAGAAAGTATTCTTGATAACTGACATCTTGCACTATTGGCCCATCACCTTGTTTTTTTGCTGCGGGATCGAGCTGATGGCTGAAATTTTTCGTTGGTGATGGCAGCGGGGCCGAAAAAAGGCTGTCCACCTTGATTTACTTAGAAAGGATCGTGGATGCGCGATCGCATTTCGGCGATGATTTGGGTTTTGTTTAAAGCTGGCCAAAAGCTGAGCAGGTTCGAGCGTTCAAATTCGGAAATTGCCTGATCTGCCTGCTGTAGCGAATTTTCGCGTGGCTGTTGGGAAGTGGAACTCGCAACTGCGATCGAGTTGTCTGATTGTGTCATTTTTGTTGTCAGTTGGATCTGTTAATATTTGCCTATAATTAATCACTTCTGCGATCGCACTTGATCGGGATTGATTAACATTATTTTAGGGTTTAATTAGTTTTTTTATATACCGCAGAGGGCGCAGAGAACCCAGAGAAAGAGAGAAGAAGATATATCTTAGTAAGTTTTTCCTTATTCCTTCTTCCTTACTTCCTTAGGTGAACTGTCAACTGTCAACTGTCAACTGTCAACTCTTCCTTCTTCCTTCTTCCTTCTTCCTTCTTCCTTCTTCCTTCTTCCCCCTTACCATTTTCCTGGGATTGCGTCTTTGAGTCTCAATTCTTCTCGACTTACTAGAGCTTCGTAGTAATCTGGTTTGATTTCTAGGGCGACTCCGTAAGAACTAATTGCATCTTGAGTCCGCTGCAATTTTTGCAAAACGTCGCCCCGCTGCGCCCAAGCTTCCCAGTTGTCGGGCTTGAGTTGAATCACTTGGTCAAAAGCGACGAGTGCTTCGGAATAGCGCTGCATTTTCCCTAGCATCAAACCTCGCTGCACCCAGCCTTGATAGCTGTCTGGCCAGATAGTAATTGCTCGATCGTATGATGCTAGACTTTGCTCGTACTGCTGCAAATTTGACAGGGCGTTGCCACGTTTCAACCAAGCTTCAAAATTGTCTGGCACGTTTTTAATGACGCGGTTGTAAGCTGCGACGGCTTCTTCGTAACGCTGCAATTTTTCTAGCGCTGCGCCTTGCTGCAAGCCTACTTTTGATGTAATTTCTGCTTCTGAACTGAGAGAGATTACTTTATCATAACAGGTGATCGCTTCTTCGTATTGCTGCAATTTTTCGAGTGCTTCGCCTCGAAAATTCCAAGCTTCTAGAAAATTACCTTCAATTTGGAGGGCATTGCTGTAAGCGATGATCGCATCTTTGTAGCGTTCCATTTCTGCTAGGGCGATGCCTCTACCCAGCCATGCTTCGGGGAAATTCGGATTAATTTGAATCGCTTGGTCAAAAGCAGCGATCGCACCTTCATGATCTCTTGATTCTGACAGTGTTTGACCGCGCCCGATCCATGCTTCAGGATAAGCAGGATTCATTTGAATTGCGCGATCGAAACAAGCAATTGCCCCATCGCGCCACTGGTGTTTGAGGGCCATGCCTTTATACAACCAAGCTTCGCAGTCGTTGGGTTGGAGTTGCAGCACGCGATCGTAAGCTGTGACTGCTTCTCCATATTTGTGCAATTTTGCCGAAGCAATGCCCCGATTGAACCAAGCCAGACTGTTTTGTGGTTGCAGTTGAATGGCGCGATCGTAAGAAGTTACAGCTTCAGCGTAGCGTTCGGCCTTCATCAGAGCCAAACCTCGGTTTAGCCAAGCTTCCCAATTGTTCGGGACGAGTTTGAGAGCGCGATCGTAGGCAGCCACAGCCTCAGGGTAGCGCGAGGCTTGCAGTAATACGCTGCCTTGCCTATACCACATCGCGGGCAAATTTGGATGAATTTGGGTGGCTTTTTTGTAACAGGTTGCTGCTTTATCCCACTCCTGCAATTCCTCTAAAACTCTGCCCTGCTGATACCAAGCTTCGTGCTTTTCTGGATTGATTTCAATTGCTTTGTCGAAAGTTGCGATCGCCTCCGGGTGATTCTGCAAACTTAACAGTGCTGTCCCGCGGAGCATCCAGGCCCAATATTCTTCGGGGTTAATGGCGATCGCTCGATCGCAACAGGCCACCGTTTCTGCCCAGGAGTGCAGTTGCTTGTAAGCTTTGCCCAGATTCAGCCACGCCCGAGTCCAATCCGGCTTAATTTGCACCGCTTTTCCGTAGCAAATGATTGCCGCTTCGTACCTTCCCGAGGCGTACTGTCTATTACCCCGATCGTAATCTGGAAATGCTGCAAAAATTCTTAAAATCGGCGGCAGCAAAGCTGGTTGGGGGTTTGAGGAGTTTTCCGTGGCATTCGTCGAGAAGTCTGGCATACGCCTTACATATATAAAATTTAGTGGGTTAACAAGCTTGCGGTCTTAATATATTAACTTATGCTTTATTTTAACTCGTTGCTGTTTTGAAACCAATCTACCATATCAGGTCTGGTCTGCTGTGACAAATTATGTTTACTTAACTGTATGTGTATAAAATTATGCACTCCCCCCACTTTCGGTAGACGACTGTACAATACAGGCAGGACCAAAATAAATATGTCCTGATTCAGATTTCAAATCAAATTTAATATGTTATTTGTGCACGCACTTTTAGATTTCACGGACTGCTTTACAGATCGTAATTCGGGGTCGATCGACCTTTCCTGCAATTATTGGTACGAAGGCCGTTGTCCTCAAAGCGGCGAGCTGCTGAGACTGCCCCGCAATCGAATGTCTGAGGAGATCGCCAGGGGCTTGATGCAATACCTGGCTGCTGACAATTCCTGCACTACCGAGGGCAAGATGTACGGCATATTGCTGGTGGAGATGCCTTGGGGGGAACAGCGGATTCTGAAAGCATTTTCCGGGATGCTGAACGGTTGCAGCGTTGTTGACGGCTGGGTGCCGCCGATTCCAGGACGATCGCGAGTTGCATTCGAGGAAGCCCGCACGTTGGCCCAATTGGAGGCGATGAAACAGGAACTGATTGCACTGAATCAACTCCCGCAGCGACAGGATTATACGGCTTTATTGGGCGAGTTTGAATTGCAATTGCAAGTTTTGAATGAGCGCCACCGCAATTGCAAGCAGCAGCGAGACGAAAAACGCCAGTTGCTATGTCAAACTATCGCAGGAGAAACACTCTTAATTGCATTGGAAGAACTGAATCAAGCCAGCCGTTTGGAGGGAATTGAACGGAGGCAATTGAAACGGCAGCGGGATCAAATATTGCAGCCACTAAAACAATTAATTGAAGCTGCTGACGGGCGGATGCGGACGCTGAAACAGCAGCGAAAAGAACTTTCCCGCGAACTTCAGACGCAGATGCACGCGGCTTACACTCTGGTGAATTTTTTGGGAAAATCGCGATCGATCCAGGAATTGATGCCAGCTAATTCTATTCCCACTGGCACCGGTGACTGCTGCGCGCCAAAATTGCTGCACTGCGCGGCAGTACACAATTTGAAACCGCTAGCAATGGCTGAGTTTTGGTGGGGGCCGCCATCGGGGGATAAGGTTCAGGGAGAATTTTACGGTGCTTGTGGCGATCGATGTCAGCCACTCATGGGTTTTTTGCTGTCAGGATTGTCGCCAAATCCAAGTATTTCGCAACCGAAAGCTTACCCGGATTTTCAATCGTCGGCTAATCACAAAACTCGGTCACAAGTCCGATCGCAAACATTTTCACATCAGCATTTTAGTGGCGGGTTAGAAGCCCGCCCCACAAGTGAGAAAAATTCTGGTGGAACGGGCATCTTGCCTGTTACCGATCGCAGTACAATCACTGATTACCAGCAAATGCTGCCGATTGTTTATGAAGATAAATGGTTGATTGCGATCAACAAACCCTCAGCTTTGCTGTCAGTTCCCGGCCGTTATTTGGCAAATCAAGATAGCGTGCTAAGTCGCTTGCGGAACTTGTTACCGGATGGGTTAGAACTGACTGCGGTGCATCGCTTAGATTTAGGAACATCTGGGATTTTGCTGCTAACACGGGACAAAGAAACCGCCAGTCAAATCAGGCAGCAATTTGAGAAACGCCAGGTTCACAAAGTTTATGAAGCAGTGCTTTCGGGGACTGTCAACATAGAGGCGGGGACGATCGAACTGCCGATCGCCGAAGACGCGGAAAATTCCCTGCTTCAGCAAGTTGATTGGGAGTTCGGAAAACCCAGCGTTACTCGCTTTCGGGTAATGGCGCAACAGGGAAATTACGATCGCGTGGAGTTTTTGCCACTGACGGGGCGCACGCATCAATTGAGGGTTCATGCAGCGGATGTTCGAGGGTTGGGAATACCGATTTTGGGCGATCGACTGTACGGATGTCGCGCTGCTGCAAGTCGGCTACACTTGCACGCGCGGGAGCTTTCCTTTGAGCATCCGCAGTTGGGATCGAGGCTGCACTTACGGGCGGCGACGCCATTTTGAGAAAAGGGCGATCGCGCACAACGAGCGATAATTGATCGCAAATGTGTGATGCCGTTAGTATTGCGGGCGATCGATGATCGATTCAAGTTATGCTCATAAGCGATCGAACTCTGAATTTCCCTGATTCTTCAGTTGAAAAAATACCAAAACCATGAATACCCCAACAACTTCTCCACTCCTACTCAGTCCCTTCAAATTGGGAGATTTATCCTTAAAAAACCGGGTAGTCATGGCACCCCTGACACGGAGCAGAGCTGGTGAAACGCGGATGCCCAATGCTTTGATGGCAGAGTATTACGCTCAGCGGGCCTCCGCTGGTTTAATCATTACAGAAGCTACGGTGATTTCTACTCAAGCTAATGGTTGGCTGAATACGCCCGGTATTTATTCAGACGAGCAAGGCGAAGCTTGGAAACAAGTTGTGACTGCGGTTCATGCCCGCGAAACACCAATTTTCATGCAGCTTTGGCACTGCGGGCGGGCTTCCCACAGTAATTTTCATGAAAACAATCAATTACCAGTTGCAGCGTCTGCCATCAAAATCAACGGAGAAGGCATTCATACCCCTGCGGGCAAACAACCCTACGAAACTCCCCGCGCTCTCTTAACAGATGAAATTTCGCTGGTTGTGGAAGATTATCGCAAGGCCACAGAACGGGCAAAAATGGCAGGTTTTGACGGTGTAGAAATTCACGCGGCTAACGGCTATTTAATTGACACGTTCCTGCAAACTAAAACCAATCACCGCACTGATTCCTATGGCGGCAAAGTCGAAAATCGCTACCGTTTTCTTAAAGAAATTGTGGAGGCGATTCTGACAGTATTGCCTGCCAACCGAGTTGGAGTTAGACTTTCTCCCAACGGTGTTTACAATGATATGGGTTCTCCCGAATATCGGGAAGATTTTCTGTATTTCGCGGGTCAGTTAAATGCCTATGATTTAGCTTATCTTCACCTGATGGATGGTTTAGCTTTTGGCTTTCATGAATTGGGCACGCCGATGGTGATAGGAGAGTTTCGCGATGTGTTTTCCAAGCCGCTGATTGGCAACTGCGGATATACTCAAGAACAGGCTGAAACGGCCTTGAGCAGCGAAGTTGCGGATTTAATTGCTTTTGGTCGGGATTTTATCAGCAATCCAGATTTGGTAGAGCGTTTTGCTAATGGTTGGCCGCTCAATCCGCCTGCGGAAGTTGGCGTCTGGTATTCTTTTGGCCCGGAAGGTTATATTGACTTTCCTACTTATCAGGAACCGGCAGCTATTTCTTAGTTTAGTCGATCGCACGGGGCGGAGCGATATCAAGTATCGCAACCGCTTTCGTGGGTTAGGAAGCCATGCCAGTAAGATATGCAAAACTCCCAATCAGTCGCCTAACTTGAGCCAAAGCTTCTTCGCCTGCAATCGGTTGCACTGAAGCATCCCGAACCTCGTCTCTGCGTCTTTTTGCTTCAGTAATCCAAACTGCCTGAATTGCTGAGTCGGTGTCGAATTCTCAGCTTTCTACCAATTTGTCTGCAAGGAGTGCCCTTGATTCATTAAGTAAAGATAATATTTATTCTGTCAGTTGCTCGATCGACTGCATAGCTCCTCGCAGAATACTAAAGTCTAAACTTATTGTAACAGTTGAGATCTAGAACGTTTGGGCCTATCCTATTAACCTGAGGGTATCTCAAAAGATCCGAGCTGCTAGCTCAGCTTTTGAGATACCCCAAAATAATCAGTAGCGATCGAAGCATTTTTAAGAAAATGGCACAAAATCACAAGTCAACGGTTATCATTACCGGCGCATCCTCCGGCGTCGGATTATACGGCGCTAAAGCCCTTGCAGACAAAGGATGGCACGTAGTCATGGCCTGTCGCGACGTGCGCAAAGCCGGAGATGCCGCCCAAGAGTTGGGCATACCTCAAGGCAGTTTCACGATTATGCAGATTGACTTGGGCGATTTGGAAAGCGTGCGCCGATTTGCTAGGGAATTCAAGTCAAGCAACAAGCCTCTAGACGCTTTGGTGTGCAACGC
This sequence comes from Microcoleus sp. A6-C6, assembly GCF_036705955.1. NCBI lineage: Bacteria > Bacillati > Cyanobacteriota > Cyanophyceae > Oscillatoriales > Microcoleaceae > Microcoleus > Microcoleus sp. A6-C6. The sequence goes on from NZ_JAUBVR010000011.1 coordinate 62,413, forward strand.
GGCTATCTATATGCCTTTGATTAAGGAACCGCTGCGAAGCCCTGAAGGTTACGAGTTGACGATGACTACCAATCACCTTGGTCATTTCCTACTATGCAACCTGATGATGGATAGTATGAAGCCTTCGTATTATCAAGATGCCAGAATCGTGATTTTGGGAACTGTAACTCACAATCCAGACGAGTTGGGCGGCAAGATTCCGCCACGCCCGGATTTGGGCAAGTTTGAGGGTTTTGAAGCGGGTTTCAAAGACTCGATTTCGATGGTTGATGGCAAGAAGTTTGAACCAGTCAAGGCTTACAAAGATAGCAAAGTTTGTAACGTGCTGACGATGCGGGAACTGCACCGCCGCTTTCACGAATCCACGGGGATTAATTTCACTTCGCTGTATCCGGGATGCGTCGCGGATACGCCACTTTTCCGCAATCACTACCCTTTATTTCAGAAGCTTTTCCCGCTGTTTCAGAAGAATATCACCGGCGGTTATGTGTCGCAGGAGTTGGCGGGCGAAAGGTTAGCGATGGTGGTTGCAGATCCAGAATACAAGCAATCTGGCGCTTATTGGAGTTGGGGAAATCGGCAGAAAAAAGATGGCAAATCTTTTGTGCAGAAGGTTTCTCCGCAAGCCCGCGATGATGAAAAAGCTGAGCGGATGTGGGAGTTGAGCGCTAAGTTGGTGGGATTGGCTGACGGGGCCCAAATGGGTGCTGCTAGTGCGGGTCGTTCTGCATAATTCATCTCGTTTCCGGTTGCATCGGAATTATATATTTGAATCGTCGTCAAGAGTGCGATTTCAAGAGTGCGATCGTCCCCGATCGCGAGTGTCAATCACGCGAGTGGGGACGATCGCACTACAAATGCAAAAATGAGCATATATTGTAGGGTGCGTCAAGCCAAAAATCTAATTATTTCTTACACAACCTAAGTCTGACGCACCTTATACATCAAAATTTATGAACAGAATATTTCGCGCGATCGCTCTGATTTTAATCGTATTAAGCTGCATTGCTGCTGTTTTAATTCAGCCATCGCGATCGGCCTTAACCGCACCAACTCCAGCGCAGCAATTCGGGAATCGAGGAGGAAATGTCGCTCAAACAACTAATTTTGAACGGCACTTTCAAGATTTAGGGGTTGAAGGGGCGATCGCCATTTATGACTTCAATAGCGATCGGCTTTACCAACACAACCCGCAACGCAACAGCACAGCTTTTTTACCCGCATCTACATTTAAAATTCTCAACTCCCTGATTTCCTTAGAAACCGGCGTAATTTCCAATGAACTTGCAATTCTAACTTGGGATGGAATTCAAAGGCAAATTCCCGCCTGGAATCGAGACTTGAATATGAGAGAAGCCATCAAACTTTCCGCCGTCTGGTTTTACCAAGTTCTCGCGCGCCGAGTCGGACACGAACAAATGCAAAAATGGGTAGCCAAAGCCGATTATGGCAACCAAAACATTGGGAAAAAAGATGATATTGATAAATTTTGGTTAGAAGGAGAACTGCGAATCACACCCAACCAGCAAATTCAATTCTTGCGCCGTCTCCACAAAAACGATTTACCATTTTCCGAGCGATCGCTCTCTCTAGTTAAAGATATCATGATTGTCGAACAAACTCCCGATTACACAATCAGGGCAAAAACAGGCTGGGCAGGTTTTGGAGAACAAACAAAGGCTCAAATTGGCTGGTATGTCGGTTATTTAGAGCAGAATAAAAATGCTTACTTTTTTGCCACAAACATTGACATTCGCAGTACAAAGGATGGAGCAGCTAGAATCGAGTTAACGCGCCGTTGCTTGAAGGATCTGGCACTGCTTTAAATGCTTTATCTGTTCTCTAATAAAAAGCGTGTCAATAATTTTTCTAAAATCTTACCATTTCATATCTTGAAAAACATTTGCGTGTATCTGTGTTAATCTGCGGTTTCCCGATCGCTCAAAAAATCACGCAATAAGTTTACCAATTAGCAATTACCTTTTTCCCAATCTTACCAAAATTCAAAATCTTTTTAATACTTAACAATTTATTTTGCGAAATGCAGGTGACAACTGCTGTATCAAAAGGCTAAGCTAGTTGCAAGCTTTGGAACTAAGCACGAACCGCAGCCAATTTCACTCGCCTTTAAAATATGGCAAAAGAATTAGCAATAGACACTCGCGGACTCACCAAACAATTCGATCGCCATATTGCCGTCAATGACATCGATTTGCAAGTCGCCGCCGGAGAAATTTGCGGGCTGATCGGCCCCAACGGTGCCGGCAAAACTACTTTGCTGCGAATGTTGGCCGCCGCTGAGGAACCGACTACAGGGGAAATTTACATCAACGGCTGTCCCTTGTTGCGCGATCGATCTAACCCCACTCTCAAACAGCACATCGGCTTTCTTCCCGACGACTTTCCCCTGTACGACGATTTGACTGTGTGGGATTATTTAGATTACTTTGCTCGACTCTACAACTTGCGACAGCCCCGCCGCCGAGAACGCATCTATGCAGTTTTAGAACTCGTGCAATTAACCAACAAACGCAACAGCTTAATTTCCACTCTGTCGCGGGGGATGAAACAGCGCCTGAGTTTGGGACGAACTATTATTCACGAACCGCTGTTGCTGCTGTTAGACGAACCAGTTTCGGGTTTAGATCCGATCGCGCGATCGCAATTTCGCGAAATTATCAAAGCTGTGCAACAAGCCGGCATGACCGTAGTCATATCATCCCACGTTCTCAGCGATTTAGCCGAACTTTGCACCTGGGTAGGGATTATGGAACTCGGTTATCTTGTCGAAAGCGCCCCTTTGCAAGAACTTTATAAACGCCTGGGAAAACAGCAAATTTTCATGGCAACTTTGGGCGATTTAGCAGCGCTGACATCGGAACTCAAAAACTTTCCTTGGGTAGAAAGTTGGGAAATCTTGCCGGAAACTCAGCAGGTGTGCGCTCATTTTTCGGGAAGCCGGGAAGATGCTGCACATTTATTGCGATCGCTCGTCAATGCTAACATTCCCCTCACGGAATTTCACTGCACTCAAGAAAACCTAGAAACTATCTTCCTCAAGATGGGACACAAACAAGCATCTTGACAGTTGACAGCGTTAATCAGTTGACAGTTGACAGTTGTCAGTTGACAGTTGTCAGTTGACAGTTGACAGTTGACAGTTGTCAGTTGACAGTTGAGGGCGACTTTTTCACTCATAACTCAAAACAATTACCTATGAACACAAACATACTAGATACAATTGGTAACTGGAATTCCCAGTTATTCCGAGAACTCAAAGGTCGGCTGAAAATGGGCAAAATTGCGATCGTCAGCGCCTTTTCCCTCAGCGCTCAACTGCTGCTAATCTTGTATTGGCGCGCCCAGCTACCCGTTGCCACTCCTGTCGGTAATTACATTGATTCCAGCAGATTTTGCACCGAATCAAATGACAATGGTAAGCGGATAATATGCATCAAAGATGCGGCAGGAAATTTTATCATTAACTGGCCGTCTTGGTGGCTACAAATATTTGTTGTGCTGAGCATATTTAGTGCGATCGCACTTTTAGTAGCCGGCACTTATCTACTCGTCAGCGACTTAGACAAAGAGGAACGTCGAGGCACACTCAACTTTATTCGCCTCAGTCCCCAATCTGCCACCACAATTTTTCTCGGCAAAATTCTCGGTGTCCCAATTTTACTGTATCTCGCAGCAATTCTGGCTGTACCGCTCCACGTCTACAGCGGATTAGCAGCTCAAATACCTCTGTATCATATTTTATGTTTCGACATAGCAATGGTAGCTAGCTGTGCTTTATTCTACAGCGGCGCGATGCTATTTGGCTTAACAACCAGTTGGTTGGGAGGGTTTCAACCTTGGTTGGCTAGCGCTGCGGTTTTGACTTTTATTACCACAGCTTTTTGTGCACCGTCAGTCGGCAATGCTGCTGATTTGCTGACATTTTTGTCTCCGGCTGCTGTCCTGAAACAGGTAGTTTATCAAGTTAGTCTGTCATCTGATTATAACCTTAATTGGTTCATCGGAGAGTTCGATCGCCTGAAATGGTTTCATTTGCATATTGGCGAAAATTTTGTATCTTTTACCGCCTTATCTTTATTGATTTGTGGGGTGGCAACCTACTGGATGTGGCAGGGATGGCAGCGCCGTTTCCCCAACCCCAGCGCCACTGTTTTGAGCAAGCGACAAAGTTATTTGCTGGTGATTTGCTATCAGTCAATAATTTTAGGGTTTGCACTCCAATCAAATAGGTACTCGATTGACGGTATCGCCTTTTTATTGATTCCAAATTTGATGGTATTTTTAGCTTTAATTGCGGCTTTAACCTCGGAAAGACAAGCTTTGTACGATTGGGCGAGATATCGGAAACAAATCGTTCCCAGCAGTCATAAATCGTGGCGCAGATACCCGATACTAGATTTAATTTGGAGTGAAAAAAGTCCGGCATCAGTTGCAATAGCAATCAATCTCCTCAGTTCGACAGTGATTTTAATACCTTGGCTGCTGGTGAATCCCAACGCTTTTCCGAGCATGATTACCTTCATCAATCTCATCCTGATTTACGCGGCTGTTACCCAACTATTCATGTTCGCAAAAATCCGAAACCAGGCAGTTTTGGCGGCTTGTACAGTCGGAGGCGCTATCTCTTTACCACCAATTATTTTGTATATGCTTTCCCTCACCCCAGAAAAAGCTCCTTTCATTTGGCTGTCTTTAGTATTTCCCGTCTTTGGATCGTCGGCCCTGGAGAGCGCGTCAGGACATACTATTTTGCTCTCAATCCTCGGCCAGTGGACTGTGTTGGTGCTGCTGAATTTGCAATTGAGGCGGCAACTCCGAATCGCTGGGGAATCGGCATCTAAAGCTTTGCTGAAGGCTTGAAAAAATAAAACGGCGGTTTCAAACCGCCTGCTATTTTGGAAACAGTCGGATGTTTCAATTGAGAAGGGAGTTAAGCCAGTCATGGACTTCTCCTTTTTTAATGCGATTTGATGATTCCGAATCAAAGGCATCTTTCAAAACTTCAGACATGACTATTTCATATGCGGGGTGATTGCGTTCTATTAAGTAGAGTTTTTCATAACTCAATTCTGTGATGTCTTCGAGAATAATTGGTTGCGTTGAAATTGCTTTAGGCAGTATACATTTATGAGCTTTTGTCCCAGAAAATTCACCGTGATTCATACTAGCTTTTTTCAATTAAGTGAGGTAGGTGGATCTGGATCGTAGTGCAAGTAATACCAATTTAAAAAATCCTTGCTACAATACTCTTCGTTGAGTTTGTTTCCTCAAATATTATCGCGCGTGCTGGTGCGTCGCTCGCTAGATTTTTCGTCTTTTTTTGAGTAAAATCGATGGCGACACTACGAATCTTTACTCTTTAGTCGGCGTCCGGCTGACATCGTTTGTGTAGACGCGGTTGAAACCGCCGATTTTTTTCGGTTTGTCACTAACTATACTTGCGGCCGCGCCACTGAGTAGGCTGATTTAAAGCAGAAATCAGAATTCGCACAAACGCCAGCGGATCGGCCAAAGGTGACAGCCAAAACAGCCATTTACCCGATGCTTGAGTTGTATCGTAACTCGGAGCGATCGCAAAACACAAAGCCGATCGCACCGCCACCAAAAATACATTCAATCCCCACAGCCAAAACAGCGGAAACGCGCCCACAGCAGGCACAGAACCAGACAACAAATACCACAGCACGATCGGCACCGGCAAACCTTGAACCGCCAACAACAGCCACAAATCGCCCCAAATTTGACCGCTAGAAGCAGCATCTTTCAAATCGAGCGATCGCCCCCACTCATTCCAAGTCTCGATCGCCCCCTCATACATCCGCACCTTCAACACCTTCGCCCCATCCAAAAAACCCACCTTAAAGCCCTTAGCAGCAGCATAGCGAGCCAAAGTCACATCATCGCAAAAAGAACCTTTTGCGACTTCATAGCCCCCTAAAGCCACCAAAACCTCGCGCTTACAGAGGAAACACTGACCGTTTGCCATCACCCGTTCCGGCACATCTCCCCCAGTTCCCGTCGGCCCGAACCGATAAACCAAAGTCATTAACAGCGCAGGTTGCAGCCACAACTCGACCGGATATTTGAGGATAAACTGCGGCGACAGCGAAATCAAATCATAATTTCCAGCAGCAGCCGTTTTGAGCAAACTCGCAATCAAACCCGGATGCGGCTGAGTATCCGCATCTATCCCCAAAATCCACTCGCACTTCTCGGAACTTGCCAAAAAACCCCAATTCAGCGCCCACGGACGACCAACCCAACCCGTCGGTAGCGGATCGTCGTTAATCAACCGAAACCGGGGGTCTTTTTCGGCGGCAGCTTTGACTAAATCCCCTGTTCCATCTACCGAATAGCTGTCAACTACGATCGCCTCTCGGAGCTCGTAACTTTGGCGGCTCAATCCTTCCAAACAAGGCGCAATTCTCTCTGCTTCGTTCAAAGTCGGCACCACCGCCGTACAAGCACCAAGCATATCCAGTGTCGGCGAATCCGGTTCTAGGGGCGGGATGCGCGATGGGCCTTTAATTAAGCGCGACATTAAAAGGGCGGCGGCGGGTAATTGCAGCAGCAGGAGTGCGATAGGGATGATGCTTGTCAAGAGATTTGGGAGGTTGGGGGCGATGGGGGAAATCAATTTAAAATAAGGAAGTTGATCAAATTTTGACTTAAAACATATTACAGCAATTGGGCTTGAAAATATCGCTGAAAAACCCGGTTTCGGCAAGAAACCGGGTTTTTAAAGTAGCTTAAACATTCCTGCTTAGATCGCAATAGGGTTCCTTTAAGCACAATCTGACTTTTAAAAGAGTGAAGTAGGGAGCCTCGGAAGCTTGATATTGTCGGAAAAAACTCACAATCTCACAACTGACGCAGGCCCGCAATAAATGGTGCATCAGAATTAGATTTTCGGTGATGATTGAGAATTACTTTTCCTGACGCACCCTACCGCTAATCTCTAGCTGAAAAAACCCGGTTTCTTGTCAAAACCGAGTTTTTAAACTAGCTGAAAAATTCGTGTAAATTTTTGCCAAATCAGCCGCGATTGCTCATTAGCCGCTTACTTACGCAAAGCGCCCACGCGCTGAGATGGAATTTCAGCTTTGAGAGCAGATTCCAAAGATGGAATTGCTTCAGTTACGTCATCTACTGCGGGTTTTGCAATCCTGCTTAACACGATCGCCGGAACTACACCCAGAAGCACAGCTAGCGATGTCGGGAACCAGAACCGAGAATCCAAGGAAGTGACAGTGATAATTGCTCCGAAAGCAAAGTTTACCAAATAAACAATTAAGGGCAAACTCAATTCCGATCGCTCTAATTTAATCGACGTTTTTCTCCAGAAGAAAGCTGCTACAGACATAAATAGAGCCCCCGTGCCCATCCATCCCGCCAAATTGCGGTAAGGCATCCCAAAGAAAGCCCCAAGTTCCTCAAACTCCCAAAAAGGTACAGAAGTTTGACTCATCGCCGGATCGAGTACAAAATCCCAAGCTGTCAATAATAGAGCGCCAAGGGCGATCGCCCCTATTTGGCGCACCCAGTTCAGTTCGCCTTTACCACCAGCGACTCCAGCGCGAGCAATTATATATGAAACCAGTCCTAGATAAAACCACGACAGGGGAATTGTAAACGGCACCAGCCCTGCAATTTTGTAGCCCAAACCGCTCAAATAGTGGTAATGGCCGAAGGGAAAACCGGTACTGGTTCCCAACAACTCGCTACTCAAAGATAAAAACACCGAAGGCACCAAAAATGCCAGAGTTGCGCCCAAACCCAACGTCCGAAAGGCATAGAGAGCAACCGCTGCTGCACCAAAAATGATATAAACTACTCCACCTCCAGCCATCCCCCATTGGAACAAAGTTTGTCCAGCGGGCGGTAAATTCATCACCAATTCGGGGCGGGGTAAAATCAGCAGCAACCCTGCCAATCCAAAAGCCATTGATAAGACGTGGGCTATCAGGCAAAAGCGCTCAGCAATCAAAAGTTGCTTCATAAGACTCCTCGAAAAAATATCAGATGCAGAAAGCACTCGTTAACAGTTTACAATCTTTAACAATCTTTAACAAAAAACCAACACAAACTGGGCACAGGCATTTTTCCAAGATTTACGCCCAGGGCCGAGAAACCCAGTTTATTAACGGATTGGCTGCAACAAGCCTAGACAAGATTGCAAAAATAGCTGGGACAGGCAAGATGCCCGTCCCACAAAGATGGTTTTTTCTGGTGGCTGGGACTGGCCGGAGAGCCCGTCCCAAAAATTTTTTCCCAGGCGAGGCAGAGCCTCTAGATATCGATACCCAGGAGAAGAACCAATGACCAATGACCAATGACCACTGACCAGTTTACTGCCAATTCCCCACCAGTACGAAAGGCGCCCAGAAATAGGGATTTTGATAATCTGGGTTTTGCAGCAGGGTTAATTGAGCGTTGCGGAGGGCTTCAGCTTTGCTGGTTTTAGCAGCAGCAAGCTGTCGGTAAAACTCAGTCATAAAAATAGCTGTAGATTCGTCGTTGACTTGCCAAAGGGTCGCGACTGTGCTGCGGGCACCCGATCGAATTGCGGCGCCAGCTAAACCCAAAGCCGCCCGGTTATCGCCGGAAGCAGTTTCGCAAGCACTCAATACCAAAAGCTCGATCGGCTGTTGTTTCTCCCCAGTGCGCGATCGCAGCAGTCGATCGAACTCCTTAACATTCACCCGCTCGTCCCAAGTCACAATAAAAGTATCCGCCGCATTCGAGCTAAACTGACCGTGAGTTGCCAAATGGACGATCGGGTAAGACAAAGCTTTCATGCGATCGCGCAACCGCCCGCTGACAAAATCTTGATTTAGCAGCGCACTCGCCGGCATCTGGGCTGAAATTTGTTCAATTTCCTGTTTCACCCCCGGCAAAGCCGAGAAGCCTTGACGCGCTTCCGACAGGCCACCAGTCAGCACTTTTAACTTGACTTGACTCAGCGGTTTCGGTGCCAGCAATTGCAGTCCCGGCGCCAAAGCAATACTGTACTTTTCTATCAAAAACTGTTCGCCATCGTGCAGCACCGCCATTGGCAGATTTCGCAAATAACCATCGAGCACAAATACCAGCGTTTTAATCCCGCTGGCAGTCAAATCCGCCTCTGCGGGGCGGATTAACCAGTCGTAAACCTGTTGAATAGGTGGCAACCTGTCGCGGACAAAAGCAGAAGGCCTAATGGTATTTTTAGCTAGTCTGAAGGCAGTTTCTAACTCGGCTTGAGACTTTTTAGTCGTGTAGCGGCGCAGGGGTTTGCCCGGAATTGATAAAATTACCTCCAAACGATCGCTTAAAATAATTGGATAAATCACCGCCGCCGTCGGATCGATTGCCTCGATCGACTTTGGTTTAGCATCAGCACAAGCATCCCGAAAAAAGTTATCCAATTCCGCCAACTGCAAAGATTCCACCGTTTGGCGCGCCTGTTTCAACTTATCTTGACTGGGGGATTCATCTTGCAAAAGCAGCCCGACTAATTCCCGATAAACCGGTTCGGCACTTTCCCGAAACGAAAATTGCACTTCGGGATTGACTGTCACCAAATCACCGCGCAGAGAAGACAGTACATTCACAGCTTGAGTATATTGAACGATCGCCCCTTCTGCATCTCCCTTAGCTTTCCGAATCCGTCCAAGTTGCCACAATAATTGGTAAGCAATATCGGGAGATTGAAACGCCGGTGCTAAACTCAAAGCCTGAATTGTCAAATTTTCGGCTTTCTCATACTGCTTTTGGGTTTCCGATAGTTTGCCTTTAGCTGCCAGAATGTAAGCTTGTATTCGTTTGTCGCCCAAACTGTTTGCTGGTTCCAGAGAGCGATCGAGCATTTTGTCAATATCGATAAAACTCAAAGTTTTCCCAGGCGACTGAGCTAATTTCATCAAGCTTTGAGCTAGATTAATTTTAGCATAAAGTCCCGCGCGATTCGACGGAAATTGAGCGACTTGAGGTTCGATGGAACGCCACAAAACTTGTGCTTCCGAAGCATTTTGGTTGTCGGCCAACAGACTCAACTGATTCAATCTCGCCTGCATCCCGATAGTTGATTTCCCCGGCATAGCCTCTGCCGATCGAGTATAATATTCTAAGGCAGAGCGTTCCAAATCAGCCCGTTGTGGCGCTTTCAAACTCGGTTGATTGCTTTTCGCCCGTTGAGTATTGCCCAGATTTAGATAAATTGCCGCTTCCTCTTCTTTCAGACTCAAATTGCGAGCCGCTTCCAGTCCTGTTAATAACAATTCATTGGAACGTTCGAGTTGTCCCAAAACCCGCATCACCCTTCCTAAAGCATTAATTGCTCGAGTTTTTTCCAGGGAAAACGATTGATTTTTTAAACTTGTCAAACCTGCGGGCAACACTTCGCAAGTTTTGTTTTCCAGGTTCAAAGAACCTAACAAAATTTTGCAAGCTCTGGGGTAAAGTCCGAGAGTTTCCCAAGCGCGACTTTGATTGATTTGAACTTGAAAAAGTTGGTTTTTGCGATCGATTTGCTCGAATATTTTAGCAGCTTGCGTCCAAATGTCGATCGCATCTTGAGTCTGCCCTCGTTCAAGTTGCAACTGTCCTTGAATGTTGAGAGTTTCCGCCAAAATCCGCTGTTGTTCGGGAGTTTTCGGTTGCGCCCGCACCACCGACAAACTCGAATTCACAGCTTTTTCTGCTGGTTCCCAAAGTGTTAACTGCCCGTAGGTTGCAGCTAAATTGCTCAATGCCGTGGCGCGATCGAGATTTTGACCTTTTGCCTCAAACTGCGCCGCCGCTTCCTGTAACAGCGGTACAGCTTCGGAAAAACGTTCCGCAGCGTACAGAGTTCGAGCTTGTCTCAGAATCTGCACTCCTTGTGGTGACTGAATCTGAGCAACTGCGGGAGGAATCGCCACGGCTAGCAGACAGGATATCAGAAATAAGATAATTGCTTGTCGGAGCGATCGGGTAAACTTCATATAAGCTTAGAGCACTTGTATTTTAAATCGATTGAAAACCCCAGGCCAAAACCTTTGGGAGCGTAGATGAGCACCAATATTTATCCCTGTTGATCCGCCTTGATCCGCAGTAAAAAACATCTTGTCAGCGCGGCGGACAAACAGAATGCGATCGAGGATGGCGATCGTCAGTAGCATTACCCGGATTGTATCCAACCAGTGTAACTTCTCCTTGAGCATTCACCACCCAACCCCGCGCCGGAACAACTTCCCAAGCTTTTTTTCCCGATTCTTCCCGCATTCCTTCTTCCCTCTTCCCTCTTCCTTCTTCTTCCTCCCTTCTTCCTTCTTCCTTCTTCCTTCTTCCTTCTTCTTCCACCCACGGAAACGCTGTTTCTGCGCTGCTGAGGGCATCGTTAGGACTCGGTGCCACTCCCCCTTTCCCAGTAACTGTAAACTCGTTCTCGCCCCCTTCAATGCAGGGATTTGCCGCAATTAATGCAGCCGGATCGACAACATTTTGCGGCAACTCTACTAAACCTTGAGCGGGATTCACCCCAGAGGCGCTGAATGTAACAGTCCCTTGCAAAGCCGGGCCGCTACTTTGGGAAATAGCCGCAATATCGCTGGTAGGAACTAGAGAAGTAGGACTTACTTGCAAATTTGTAAATTGAGCATCTGTTAATCCCAAATTGCCTCGAACCTGTTCACGAGTGGCTGCTGTAAACCCGAAAACATTGGGGACATTGATATTAACCCGACCACCCCCGGCCGATCGCGCATTAGCAGTAATATCGCTATTTTCCTTGGGGAGAGTAGCCAGAATATCGCTTTTAATATTGATACTGCCACCATCAGAAATACTCGCATCCGTTGTAATTCTGCTCCCTCGGCGCAACTGGATATCCCGTGCTTCGAGGTTAATATTTGCTCCTGCACCGGATTCAGTTCTACCGTCAATGCTGCTTTGGTTGTCAAGGGAAATTGAATCTGCTTTCACGTTAATGTTACCAGCCCGAGCCGAGCCCAAGGCTTGCAGATTGAGTGTTCCCCCATTCCGCAGAATCAATTGCCCGACATTCAAATTCAACGAACCTCCGTTAGCCGTAGCATTGGGATTTCTAACGCCAGAGGCAATCCCAACGGAAGTTTGAATTTGACTGTTAAATTGACCTTGACCCCCATTCCCAATTAGCTCTACACGCCCCGCATTGATTGTGATGCTTCCCGCTTCTCCTTTGCCTAAAGATGAAGTAGAAATAACTCCCCCACCCCGGAGAGTCAGTACAGGTGTAGAAATGTTCATACTTCCTCCCCGATTAGCAGCGTTGGCATCAGCGGAAATGAAACTGGGATTTCGACTCCCGTTCGCCAAAACTCCAGAAATACCCTCTATTGTTACTGACTCACTGGCCCTAACTGTCAAATTACCTCCGCGCCCGCCCGTTGTATTCAACGGTTGGTTGCCCACAATCGATCCGCTAGATAAACCAATTCCGCCTCCTTCAGAGATAATCAACCGCTTTGTGTCGATATTAATGTCCCCGGCTTGCCCATTCACACCAACCGCACTTGAGGCGATTAATGTTGCTACGGGACTTCCAGCGGGAGTCCGCAGCACTTCTACTGATTCAGAAGCTTTAATGTTGATATTTCCCGATGCTCCTCTATCGCGTGTAAAGCTAATAAAAACAGCATTATCGCGCACTCTTAAACGTTCTCCCTCAAAGCTGATATTTCCTCCGCTACCCGTACTCCCCAAAAGTGTACCGCTGTTGATTCCAGAACCGACTAGATCGAAAACCTCCGCACGGATGGTGATACTTCCAGCGTTGCCAGTAGCGAATGTGGGGCTACCCAATACAGTTCCATTGTCCATTAGCAATCGTCCCGTCTCGATCAAGATGTTTCCGGCATTTCCTATACCAGTAGTGCCAGAGATCAGAAGAATTTGTGGGTCAAAAGGCTTGAACGAGCCAGATACCAAATACCTAGCACCAAACACTCTATAGCTATCTAATCCAAGGCCGATCGTTTCTAATGAGTCGGTAGCGCGGATGTTGATAGCGCCTCCCGCACCACTTCCTAGTGTCATTGTGGAGATTTGCGCCCCACCTTGGGCCCGAAACTGTTGAGCGTTAATATCGATCGCCCTGCCGTCGATATTTCCCAGTGTCAGTGCATAAATTCGCGAACCACTCAGGCTGACATTTCCACCTCTAATATCCACTTTGCCACCACCCAGTCCGCTGGTGTTAATCAGCGATCCGTTGGTTATTTCAATGTTACCAAAGTTGGAAATATTGTCATAATTTAAATTCAAACCTAGCGCAGTTGGCTCGAAACTAACTAAACCCGGACTCGCCACACTACCCAAGTTAATTTGTCCGGTACTAGCAGTTAAATTACCGCCTGTGAGTTGGATATCACCGCCAACTAAGGCTAAAGTTTGACCGGGAGCTACTGCTAAACCAACAGCGTTGTCAATGGGAAGTTCCGGGGGAAAGAGCCGTTCTCCCTCAACCACAGCCCTTGACTGATTGACAATTGTACCGGGATTGTCTCTAAACCTTAAACCCACAGGAATATTAATTGCTAATAATGGTACTGCGTTGGGATTCGCAGCGTTGAATTCAAAACCATTATTAAACACAACACCCGCAGCAGAGGAACCAATAAATGAACCGCGCAAATCTAACCGAGCATTGGAGCCAAAAATAAGTCCTCTGGGATTGATTAAAAATAAATTAGCATTGCCTTGCACTCCCAATACACCTAAAATATTGGAAGGATTACCCCCAGTAACACGGGTGAAAATATTAGAAATGCCGTTAGGATTGACAAAATATGCTCCTCTGCCTGCACCGACGTTAAATTCCCGGAAACTGTGAAATAAATTTACGCCGCGAGTTGCGCCGCCAGTGATTCTATCTGAGGGTAAATTGTTGATAGTGTCGGGAACAGTGCGCGAACTTTCCGCGCCCAAGCTGCCATCGGGGACGATTTGGGCGAGGCTGAAACTGGGAAAAAAGCACAAGTAACAACTCACAAATAAAAGCTGAATCGTTGCTGAAATATAGTATTTGTCCCGGTTTTTTAGTTCATTAATTTTGGATAGTTGCCAGAAAAAGAGATATTGGAAAACCATAATCAACCTATTGTTAGCTAACATTCGGCGAGAAATTTTCAAGCATAAACTATTTTGAGATCATCGGGGCGGACAACCCGACACTTGCTGCTTCGTGCGCCCTGGAAATTGACCCGCATCGTCAGCAGCCACCAGCGTAACTTCTCCTTGAGCATTCACCACCCAACCCCGCGCCGGAACAACTTCCTGAGCTTTTTTCTCCATTTCTTCCCGCATTCCTTCTTCCCTCTTCCCTCTTCCTTCTTCTTCCTCCTTTCTTCCTTCTTCCTTCTTGCTTCTTCCTTCTTCTTCCACCCACGGAAACGGCGTTTCTGCGCCGCTGAGGGCATCGTTAGGACTTGGTGCCACTCCCCCTTTGCCAGTAACTGTAAACTCGTTCTCGTCCCCTTCAATGCAGGGATTAGCAGCAATTAACGCAGTAGGATCGACCACATTTTGCGGCAACTCTACTAAACCTTGAGCCGGATTCACCCCAGACGCGCCGAATGTTACTGTTCCTTGCAAAGCCGGGCCGGCACTTTGGGAAATCGCGGCGATGTCGCTGGTGGGAAGCAGAGAAGTAGGACTTACTTGCAAATCTGCAAATTGCGCGTCACTGAGATTCAACCTGCTTCTGACTTGTTCGCGCCCCACTGCTGCAAAGCCCAAGACATTGGGGACATTGACATTCACGCGGCCACCTTGGGCCGATCGCGCATTCGCAGTAATATCGCTATTTTCCTTGGGTAAAGCAGCCAGAAGACTGCTGTTAATATTGATATTTCCACCATCAGAAATACCAGCATCGGTAGTAATTAGGCTACCACGTCGCAACTGAATGTTTCGCGCTTGCAGGTTAATATTTGCTCCAGTACCTGATACAGTCGTGCCATCAATTATGCTTTTATTATCCAGAGCAATTGAGTCGGCGACAACGTTAATATTGCCAGCCCTACCTGTTCCTGAAGATTGAACATTAACCACTGCATTATCCCGAATAATCAATTGATTAGCATTCAAATTCAGCGACCCTGCATTTCCGGTAGCATTGGAATTAATAGCATTAAACGCCCTACCAGCCGAGGCTTCAATCCCACTCCTCAACCGACTGTTACTCCCAATACCTTGCACTTTTAAGCGATCGGCATTAATTGTAATATCTCCTGCATTTGCTATACCCAAAGAAGCCGCAGAAATAACGCCGCCATTCTGCACAGTTAGTTTAGGTGTTGAGAGGCGGATATCTCCACCCCTACCAGAACTTGCAGTTTGAGTAACAAAAGAACTTGCTACATAGCCCGCATTCCCCAAAAATCTTGACTCGCCGCTCACTTCTATAGACTCGGAGGCTCTCACTGTTAAATTTCCTCCAGTCCCCCCACTTGTAGAAAACAGGACTTCGCCAAAAATCGCACCAGTCGTTAAACTAATGGTGGCTCCATTAGAAACACTCAACCGCTTAGTGTCGATCGTAATATCCCCACCTTTTCCATTACCATCAAAAGTATTCGTGCCGAGCCGAGTTTGCCCTAAACCTACAGGGAGACTACCCGACAATTCCACAGATTCACTGGCTTTAATCGCAATATTCCCCGATGCTCCATCACTAAGGCTGAAGCTGGCAAAAGCACCGCCATCGCGCAGCATTAACCATTGGGCTTCAACAGTGATGTTTCCGCCTTGACCAGTGCTTTCGTTCGTTGTTCCGTTATAGAGCGTTGAACTGACGAGTTCGACGGTGTTGGCGCGGATAGTCAGATTTCCGCCATTCCCAGCACCAAAGGTGGGAGCACCGGCCACTACGCCATTGCTCATTAACAGCCGTCCGGCTTCAATGTTAATGTCCCCAGCTCTTCCACTACCAATAGTGCTAGTAAACAAAACAATTTGCGAAATAAAAGGGTTCCCTGTTCCAGATGTCTGAAAATTTTCTGTAAGCTGCTGATAGCCCTCAATTCCTAGGCCGATCATTTCTACCAAGTCAGTAGCGCGAATATTAATATTGCTCCCTTTCCCCTCTCCCAGTGTCGTGGTGAAAATTTGCGATCCTTGATCTATTCGTAAGTTTTGGGCATTGATGTCAATACCTCTACCATCAATATTTGCCAGGGTCAGTCCATAAATTCCTGAATTACTGAGAGTTACATTTCCACCCCTGATGTCAATTTTTCCACCTCCTAATCCGCTGGTATTTATCAATGCACCATTCATTTCAATATTGCCGAAGTTCTGAATATTGCTATAGTTGAAATTCAGACCTAAAGCTGTTGGTTCAAATTGCACTAAACCTGGACTTTTGACGCTTCCCAGAAGAATTTGTCCGCTACTGGCGGTAGCGATTCCCCCGTTGAATTGGATATTTCCCCCTACTAGCGCTAAGGTTTGACCGGGGTCTACTGCTAAACCAATATTCTTGAAAATTGGTACTGGTAAGGGAATGTCAGGCGGTGATGGGTTAGGAGCAATTGACTGATTGACAATTGTGCCGGGATTATCTCGAAATCTCAAACCCACAGGAATATTAATTGCTAACAATGGCACTGCATTAGAATTAGCTGCACTAAATTCAAAGCCATTATCAAAGAGAATACCGCTACCAGTTGAACCGATAAATGAACCGCGTAAATCTAACCTCGCATTAGGGCCGAAGAGAATTCCTTTGGGATTAAGTAAAAATAAGTTAGCATTTCCTTGCACTCCCAACACGCCTAAAATATTGGAAAGATTACCCCCAGTAACACGGGTAAAAATATTAGCAATGCCGTTAGGATTGGCAAAATATGCTCCTCTGCCTTCACCGACGTTAAATTCTCGGAAACTGTGAAAGAGATTAGAGCCGCGAGTTGCGCCACCAGTGATTTTATCTGAGGGTAAATTGTTGATAGTATCGGGAACAGTGCGCGAACTTTCCGCGCCCAAGCTGCTGTCGGGGACGATTTGGGCGAGGCCCGAAGTGGGAAAAAAGCACAAGTAACAACTCACAAATAAAAGCTGAATCGCTGCTGAGATATAGTATTTATCTCGGTTTTTGAATTCGTTGATTTTGGATAGTTGCCAGAAAAAGAGATGTTGGGAAACCATAATTAACCTATTGTTAGCTGACATTCTGCGAAAAATTTTCAAGCATAAACTATTTTGAGCTCATCGGGGCGGACAACCCGACACTTGCTGCTTCGTGCGCCCTGGAAATTGACCCGCATCGTCAGCAGCCACCAGCGTAACTTCTCCTTGAGCATTCACCACCCAACCCCGCGCCGGAACAACTTCCTGAGCTTTTTCCCCCCTTTCTTCCCTCGAACCTCTATCCGTTACATCCGTTAAATCCCGTACAGTGCTCGCTGCCGAATCCGTTACATCCGTTACAGAATCCGCTGCCGAACCTTCTGCTTCCACCCACGGAAACGGTGTTTCTGCGCTGCTGAGGGCATCATTAGGACTCGGCGGCACTCCCCCTTTTCCAGTAACAGTAAACTCGTTATCGGCCCCTTCGATGCAGGGATTTGCCGCAATTAACGCAGCCGGATTCACAACATTTTGCGGCAACTCTACTAAACCTTGAGCGGGATTCACCCCAGAAGAACTAAAATTAACAGTACCTTGCAAAGCCGGGCCCCCACTTTGGGAAATCGCGGCGATATCGCTACTCCGAAGCAGAGAAGTAGGACTTACTTGCAGGGCTGCAAATTGGGCGTCACTGAGATTCAACCTGCTTCTGACTTGTTCGCGGCTAACTGCTGCAAAGCCCAAGACATTTGGGACATTGACATTCACGCGGCCACCGGCGGCTGTGCGGGCGTTGGCGGTGATATCGCTGTTTTCTTGGGGAATAGCCAGCAAAGTATTGCTTTTGATGTTGATATTGCCGCCGTCAGAATTGCCTGCATCGGTGGTAATTCGACTCCCGCGCCGCAATTGGATGTTTTGTGCTTGCAGGTTAATATTTGCCCCTGTACCCGATACAGTTGTACCATCAATTCTGGCTTTGTTGTCAAGGTCGATCGCATTTGCGACAATATTGATATTACCAGCGCGCCCGGTTCCCGTAGCCTGCACCGTTACTGTAGCTCCATTTCTGACGGTTAGTCGATCGCGCGCCGTCAGATTCAACGAGCCAGCATTTGCTGTAGCATTGGGATTAGTACCAAAAGTCTTGCCAACCGAAGCATCAATTGTACTGACAAACAGACCGTTATTGCCGCTGCCGCTGACTAAAATGCGATCGGCATTAACAGTAATATTCCCCACATCTCCCCTACCCAAAGAACTCGTAGAAATAATCCCCCCATCCCGCACAGTTAGGCTGGGCGTATCAATCCGAATATCCCCGCCCCGACTAGAGCTCAAAGTTCCAGAAGTCAGCCCACTAGCATTTTGAATTCCGCTGGTCAAAAGTGGAGAAATACCGGAAATTTCCACTGATTCACTCGCCCTAACAGTTAAATTTCCCGCAGGCCCGCCATCCTGAGAAAACAAAAGCCTGCCAATCAATACACCCGTTCCTAATGTAAACGCAGAACCCCCAGAGAGACTCAACCGCTTCGTCTCAACATTAATATTACCAGCACGTCCGGTAGAACCGATAGTTAGTGTGCTAATTCCGGTTGACACAACTGTTCTCGGGCCGCGGTTAGACAATTCGATTGATTCAGCAGCTTTAACATTAATACTCCCAGACGGGCCGCTGCTGTAACTCGTAGTACCCAGAAGAGAACCGTCGCGCATAATTAATTGACTGACATCAATACTAATACCTCCTCCCGCCCCGGTACTTTCTTTCGCCGTCCCGTTGTTGACTCCAGAACCCACCATTTCAAAAGTATTGGCGCGAACAATCAAATTGCCGCCCCGGCCAGCACCAAAAGTTATCCCGCTACCCAGTACCCCATTGTTGAATAGCAAGCGTCCGGTGTCGAAGGTAATACTCCCCCCAGCACCAGCACCTGCACTAGCATTAAACAGCGTAAATAGCGGATCAAACGGGTCTGTGGTTCCCGATACCAGATATGTAATTGCCACCTTTTGAAAGGCATCAACTCCCAGCCCGCTCATTTCTATTGAATCAGCAGCGCGGAAATTGATATTACCTCCGGCACCATCTCCTAGAGTCAAAGTAGAAAATTGCGTGCCGTTTTGCGATCGCAACTTTTGGGCGTCGATATCGATACCTCTACCATCAATATTGCCCAGTGTAATCGCATAAAATCGCGCCGCGTCGAGGGTAATATTTCCACCTTTTAACTCTACTCTGCCGCCACCGATGCCGCTGGTGTTGATGAGTGTTCCATTGGATATTTGAATATTGCCGAAGTTCTGAATATTGTCATAATTCAAACTTAAACTTCCCTGCTGCCGGCCCGATGTCAGTGCCAAATTAACTAAACCGGGACTGGCTATGCTAGTGAGTGAAATTTGTCCGCCACTAGCGGTTAAATTGCCGCCTGGGATTTGGATATCGCCACCAATCAGTGCTAAAGTTTGACCTGGATCTACGGCTAAACCAACTTTATTTGTAATCGGAATTGGCATCGGAGATGCTGGCAGGTTGCTCTTTCCCGTCGCCGTCGATTGATTGACAATTGTACCGGGACTGTCTCTAAATCTTAAACCCACGGGAATATTAACTGTTAAAAGTGGCGGTGGTTGTGGGTTGGTGCTACTGAATTCAAAGCCGTTATTAAACACAACACTGTCAGCGGTTGTACCGATAAACGAACCGCGCAAATCTAACCGCGCATTTTGCCCGAATACAATCCCTTTCGGGTTAATTAAAAATAAATTAGCATTTCCTAAAACTCCCAGAATTCCTAAAATATTTGAGGATTTACCGCCCGTAACGCGGGTGAAAATGTTAGAAACACCGTTAGGATTTTCAAAATAAGTTCCCTGGCCTTCTTTGATATTGAATTCGCGGAAACTGTGAAAGAGATTCGAGCCGCGAGTTGCACCACCAGTGATTCTATCTGAGGGTAAATTGTTGATATTATTGGGAATTGTGCGCGAACTTTCTGCGCCCAAGCTGCTGTCGGGGATGATTTGGGCGAAGGTTTTCGAGGGAAATAGCAACAGAAAAGCAAACAGTAGGCTGGAAGACAGGCGAGACATAGCTTAAATCCTGTTATATAAATAATATCGTTTCCGGTTCCATCAGAATTATATATTTGGATTATATCAGTGCGATCGCCCCAGTGTTCGATTGACTCTCTTTCACCACTAAAGTGGACTTTTCCCAAATATAATAAAGATAGCTTTTTTCAGTGCGACGGCTGAGGAAATCTGTTGCTGTTTAAATATGTGTGTAGAATATGCGTCCGAACGTTGACTCTCAGAAGATAGAACGATTGATGCAAGTCTTGGGTAGAGAAGCTCAGGGTTCAGTGCTTAGAAGCAAAGTTGAGAACTTGATCGAACGTTTTGAACGTAACTCAGAGGAGGAACAGTCATGAGCTTGAATGAGTTGCCGGGAGCGGAGCTAATTCTACCTGGATTCGACGAGCTTCATCATGGTAAGACGAATACAGTTGGGTCATTGTTAGTCGCGATCGCAGCAACGCGCCTAGCCGAAGCCGGCTTAGATGTTCCTAAAGATCGTCTAGCAGCAGAGCCAGAACTGACCCTGTATGCTCTTCTGGAAGATGAACGAGATGATGCCTACCTCTATTACAATGCTTTGCTGAATCGCCTGAATAGCTTTTGCAACGCACTTGAACTTCGTTATATGTCTAGCAAAACCAATTGCAAGTTGTGAATGGCTCAGGCAATGTTGAGGTTACAGGCGATGTAATTTTGCGCGGAGCAGATTGTTTGGACATGACTTGCTATACTTTAGATAGGCTTTAGATAGGAAGGATTAATTAGGGAAACTCAAATGGCAATTAACACTTCTTTAGAGGAACGGCTTGCAGCAGTGGAAGCAGCGATCGCACAGTTGCAGAAGCAAATTGTGGCTTCTCAACCAACGAATTGGTTGCAACAAATTATAGGGTCTTTCAAAGATGAACCTGCCTTTGAGGAGCGACTTGCCTATGGACGAGCGATTCGCCAAGGGGATGAGTCTCTCCTCGAAGCTCAAGATGAGCTATGAAATATTTACTGGATACAGATCATCTGAGTATTCTTCAACGTCAAGCAGGGAGAGATTTTAGCAACCTTTCGACGCGCATAGCTCAGTACCCACTATCAGATTTTGCCGTATCGACTGTAATGTTTCATGAACAGATGCTTGGCTGTCACGCTTATATTAATCGTGCTCGTAACCCGGATGACGTAGTGAAAGGGTATACAATGATGGCGCGGCTCGTTAGTGACTTCAAAGTGTTGCCCCTTGTCTCATTCGATGCAGGTGCGGCTACAACATTTGATCGATTACAGTCACAACGGATTCAACTGGCTCTCGATGGATGCTCGGATCGCGGCAATTGCAATGTTCCGTGGGTTGATTTTGTTAACCCGTAATCATAGAGATTTTGGTAAAGTAACAGGGTTATTGATCGAAGATTGGACAGTTTAAAGCGTCAGTAGAAATAGTCGTCAATCTCGTTGCTTCTCGAATATTCATGCCTTCATACAGCCGATCGCCCATCAACGTTCTAATATAACGTCCGGTGGCGACATCCCACAACTTAATCGTGCGATCGAGGCCGCCACTTAATAAAATTTGACCGTCAGCGCTAAAGATGAAAGTGTTGGGCGAAGCGAAGCGTTCGATCGCACTCAACCCAACCTACAATTTAGAAAGCAAAGTAATTAATCCGAAAGTATAAGCCTTTTTCTTGGAAAGTTCGATCGCCCGATCGAGCATTAATCAAAGGAATACCATAATCTAGACGCACATTCAAGCGATCGCCCATTTGCCAAATCAGCCCCAAACCCGCACCCAACAACTTATCCGAGTCAGGATTCGGTTTTTCTCCCGAATGGTTCCACCCTACCCCAAAATCGATAAACGGAGCAACCTGCAACAATCCTTTGACTTTCGGCACCCGCCAAACCGGGATTCGCACTTCCGCAGATGCGATCGCACCGCTATCAGTTAACAGCAAATCTTGGCGATATCCGCGCACGCTTTGCACGCCACCGATCCCGATTTGTTCGAGGGAAAGCAGCGGGCGATCGGCTAATTGAATGTCAGAACGCACAATCAGCAAGGTTTCCGGTGCTAACAGCCGCACATACTGGGCTTGTCCCCGCCACGACAGAAAGCGACTATCAGGGCTGCTATCGTTCGCAGTAGCGCCCAAAAAATTGGTGCCGACGGAAAACTGCGATCGCGCCGCGAACACTTGACTGGTATTCCGCTGCACGTATTCCTGAAAAAACCGCACCGCCGAAACCCGCGTTTCGCCGCGCTCGTTGGCTCCCGCCGATAGCGCAAATCTTTCTCCCAACAGGAATGTATCGCTTTCTTGGCGCGATAAACTTACTCCCACAGCTAAATTGCGATCGGGCTTTTCGACAATCGGCTGGCGGTAAGTTAACTCGTAAGTGCGGGATTTCCCCTCAATTTCGGCCGCAGCAAAGGGTTCCTCGATCACGTTGGTGCTCGCAGCACTCGCAGCGAACCGAATCGTGCCGTTGCGCGCGTTGACGGGAACTGTGTAGCTACCGTTGAATTCGTTGCTGCCATCGGTGTTAGCATAGGAGACCTCTAACCCGTCGCCCAAACCGAGCAAATTCCCTTGATTGACGCGCACACCGCGCCGAAAACTGCCGACGCTGGGCGATCGATTGTTGTCTGCGAACACTTCACCACTAAAGCTGTCTGCTTCTTTGATCCGCACTTCCAATCGGCTGTTTTCCGGGCGGCTTCCGGCTTGCAATTCGGCGGAAATATTGGCAATTAAGGGGTCGAGTTGCAGCATTTGCAAGGCTTCCAGCAGGCGATCGCGGTTGAGTGGCCTTCTGGTGGCGCGTTCGAGGCGCGATCGCACGTAATTTGCATTTAAACGCTTGTTTCCACTAATCTCAATTGCATCTAATCCGCCTTCGATAATCTGAATTTTTACCACACCTCCTTCTCTGGGAAAGGTTTGGTTGGCGGGAATTAAAGCGCCGGAATTGATGTATCCTGCTGCTACGTATTTTTGAGTCACAGCCGCTTCTGCTGCGATCAGTTCGGCAAAGGTGATTTCGCGCCCCGCAAACTGTTTTGTCACTTCTGCAAGTTCGCGATCGCTAAAAGCTGTGTTTCCCTCAAATTCAAAGCGCAAAACCCGAATTGTACCCGGAATCCCCGGTCTCAAGTCGCCGGGAACTGGTGTGAGCGGGGTTGGTTGGAGGGGAGACGGTGGCGGAGGTTGCGGGGCTGTTGGTACAGGTAATTCCGGCTCTCTGGGTTGAATTGGGTTGGGCAGTTGGCTGAGCTGCGAGTCTCGATCGCCATCCAAACCCGTTTTTTTGGCGCTAATACTTTCTTCTAGTTTACCCTGGTTAGAAAGCTCGGTTTCTTGGGCTTTTGTGGCTAATGTGCGATCGACAGAATTGGCAACTTCCGGCTGTAAATCGGGACTCTCGACAGGTACAACTGGCGCCAAAGTCGATCGGTCTAATTCTTGGGCACGCAAGTCTTCGCGGTGGCTGATCTCGTCAGTGGGAAGCAAAGGTCGATCGGCTCCGCTGCTGACTGCTGCCAAATCCTCAACATTTGAGGTCAAGATTTCAACGTTGCTCGCGGATGTTTTAGCTGGTTTTCCCAACCAAAGTAATCCAAAGATTCCAGCAATTAAAAATAGTTTTTGCGATTGACAGTTCATATGATCGAGTTACTGTTTAGCTGCATTGGGTGGAAATATTTTAAGGAACCTGTGCACCCTATACTCAAAATTAATCTTAACCGAAAACAAGGTAACAACCGTCGCTGCTAACAGTTTCCCAACAGCTAAAAACCAAAAGCTCGATCGAGCTTTTCGTTCATCTGCCACAAATTACGCAGCAACCGGATGCCGATCCGCAAAAATATCTTAACAGTTGACAGTTGACAGGATTTGTCAATATCGTCTTTGTTACCAATTTTTTGGTTGCCATGATCGACTTTGGCGATCCATTTTTGTATTGGCTCGTATCCGACTCGGCGCGCCAGAACTTGGTCAAACCAAACGGCGGAAAATTTGATAGCTTCTCTCATATTCAAGTCTCGATTCTATGCGGGAATTTGCCTGGTAATTCCATCTCAAGTTATACCACTAATTTGACAAATCAATGCAAGAATATTAATATGGTGTGTCGCCATCGATAGTATCCAAAAAAAAGACGAAAAATAAGCAAGAGCGACGCACCATCGACAATATTTGAATAAACAAACTCAAATAAGAGTATTGTGGCAAGGATTTTTTTAAATTGGTATTAGACTATAGCCAGCTTTTAAGCAATAAAATGCTTGGATTTTTTGTCGGTTAATTACAGTTCGTTGTTGTGACAAAAGTATTTTCAACT
Source organism: Microcoleus sp. A6-C6 (assembly GCF_036705955.1). Classification (NCBI taxonomy): domain Bacteria; kingdom Bacillati; phylum Cyanobacteriota; class Cyanophyceae; order Oscillatoriales; family Microcoleaceae; genus Microcoleus; species Microcoleus sp. A6-C6. Next base: position 86,932 of record NZ_JAUBVR010000011.1, read on the forward strand.
CCTTGACTGTTGCATCAATTATTTCTTGATAGTTGAATTTCATAAAATATCCCTTAATTTTGTGGTCTTATAGCACTTATTCTGCAAAATGGTATTACCTTGAACTAATGACTAACGTAACTGCCAATTGCCAATGGAAAGGGAGAGGAAAAAAAATACTTTTCCTTTCCATTCAATCCGTTAGATCCCGTACATTGCCCGTTGCCGAAGTTCCTTTAGAAAAGTGACTAATGACTATAAATTTTCATGCTCAAATCTAGCCAAGTCGATCGCGTAATTGGAGCGCTAGTTGAAATATAATCAACTCCAGTTTCCGCAACACTTCTAATAGTTTCTAAAGTAACATTGCCGGAAGCTTCGATTTTTACCCGATCGCTCTCCTGTCTAATTATTGCCACAGCCTGCCGCATCAAATCACAAGACATATTATCTAACATGATAATATCAGCTTTGTGCTGCAATGCCGTTTGTACCTCAGCAAGGGTTTCTGTTTCAACTTCGATTGTCAGCGGATAGGGGATAGAATTGCGGATACGGGCGATCGCCTGTGCAATTCCTCCAGCCGCCGCGATATGATTGTCTTTAATCATCACCGCGTCATCTAATCCCATCCGGTGATTGCAAGCACCGCCTACTTGAGTAGCGTATTTTTCCAACAATCTCAATCCGGGCGTGGTTTTGCGAGTATCGACTAATTGCACGGGTAAATCGGCAATTTTGTCAACATATTTTTTAGTTAAAGTAGCGATGCCGCTCAAACGCATTGCTAAGTTTAATGCTACTCTTTCACCGGTTAGCAGTGCATCGAAATTGCCAGAAATCTCGGCAATTACTTGTCCTTTGTCGCACAATGTCCCTTCTGGTACTTGCGGGATGAAGCTAAGGCGACTGTCTAAAAGTTTAAAAGTGCGATCGGCAATTGGCAATCCAGCCACGACTCCAGCCTCTTTGACAACCCATTTAGCAGTACCTGGAACGCTCTCTGGGGGGAATAAGGCCGATGTTGTGCGATCGCCCCTACCGATATCTTCTAACAGCCAGTTGTGCAATAGGGAGTCCAAAACTATCCAAGGCGGCAATATTGCTGTCATGTTTTCTGTGTTATTCCTGCTACTAGGAACGATAGTCGATCGGGCGATTTTAGGCAAGTTGCAGAATGATGGTGGTGTGAGTGCGATCGGGGGCGATCGGGCTAGATGATGGGGTATTCTGTTGCTGACTATTGGGTTTTGGTGCTTTAATGGAGTAGATGGGCGATCGCGAGTAAAAACAATGATACAGCCAGTCATTTTAGAAAAACTAGAACAACTCCCTGAGTCTCTTCAGACAGAAGTGCTTCATTATATTGAGTTTTTGATTGAAAAGCAGGCTAAAAACTTAAGTCAAGAAAAGCCTACAAAGCGAGGCGGACTTGGAATTTGGAAAGGTAAAATCTGGATGTCTGATGATTTTGATGAACCTCTCGAAGATTTAAAGGATTAATTGTTGTAATTGGTAATATTGCTAATACGAACGTCTACTAGAAATACGAACTATGTACTTATCTGATAAAGAAGTTACCTTAAAGCTTACCTCTCGTCCCTTACGCCTTGTTTATTTAGTTCGCAATCGAGAGGACTTTCAAAATGCAATCATGCTCTACACCCATATCTGGGGAGGATTAACTAACGCAATTATACCAATTCATGAAAATGGTCAAGATATTGAGCTCTTGAAACAGAGAATTATCTCAATTAATCCTGACTTTATTTTTAGCTCCTACGCAAAGAGTCTGGAATCTATATATACAATTCTAGAAGAAACTCTACCAGTCAAGTGTATTTGTTTTATTAACACAGAGCAAGTTCAGCAGCATATTGAAGGAAAGAAAACGATTTTTTTGCGTAATTCTCCTCCTACAAGTTTGGATTGTACAAGTCTATCTCATATTGTTTATGTATTTCAAGAACTTCATAATACTCCTCTAGATGATAGCCGTATTTTGGGGGTAAAAAATTGCAACTTTTATGATTTTGAGCTATCAATACAATCGGGAAAAATATCTAACCGATATAGAACTTTTTTGATACAACATCTGGCAGCTAATTTTTTAAACGCACCTCAAGACTTTGAACAATTAATTAAAAATAGCTTGATGCTTGCAAACGACTATAATCCTATTTGTTTAACAAAAATTAAACTTGGCAAAATACAACCACTCGATCCAATTCAACGACGAATGGATTGTTCAAACCTATTAACTATTTTTTTGGGTGATGACCAAGATATTGATATTGCTGCTGCTTATTGGAATACTCGTTCCTTCAGTGATGAAATGACTAATAAGCTTTATTTGCCAAAATCAGAAGTGCTAGATAATATTGATAAATTAGCTCAAATAATTTTGGAGGGAATGCCTTCAATTGAGACAATATTAATTGTTATTAATACAGACATTGAAGCAGCACAAAATTTAGCCCAACAGGTATACGAAGCTTTTTTTATAGTTCCCCATTTCAGAGTAGAAATTATTTATCAAAATTTCCATTTAATTTTTTCCAGAGGTCAAGCTTATAGCGGGAGTCCTATCAATACAACTTATATTAAATTTGAAGATGGTTCGGTTCGCTTTAGCCCTCCAGTACCAATAGGACATCAAAATACAGAATTCTTGTTTGGCTGGGAAGCAGAAGTGCGTTTAGCATCCAGCAGCAGGTTATTGCTACCTTTCAATAAATCCTCTGCTGTTTTTCTATCGAATAGCCAGCATCAAATCGAATGGGCAGATACAAATCCTTATGGAATGGATCAGTTCCTAGGACTATCAACAAGAGTGAGTAGCGAGGGAATTACTGGAACTGTAAGCTCTAAACAAGACTGCTGCCTTTATATTCCTACTGATGAAATGGTAATTAGCCAAAGGTTTAAGGCTGCTAATTTAAAACTTGAAATTAATGAACACACCCGCTATGCGAAGGGGTTTATTAAACGTTTTGGAGGTTTTAGGAAAACAATTGATTTTGTCAACGATAATGGATTAGGAATCTGTAAAGCATTGGAACGTCGAACAGAGGACAATAATCGACAAGTTCAACAGGGAGGGTACAAGATATGTAATATTTATCAATGGCTTAACAATATAGGAATTAATGACCAAAAAGCTAAAAAGAAGTTTGTCTCAAAACACCTACCTGTATTATTATCAGTCGGTTTAGTTCGTCGTGGTTATAATCTGAGTTGCTCTCATTGTAATCTTACGACCTGGTATCCAATAGAACGAGTACAAGAATTTATTGAATGTGTGGGCTGTGCCGAATCTTTTCAGATTCCAGAACTGGAGAAGATAGACTTTACCTATAAGCTGAATGAATTAGCTTCACACTTTTTGAGGAATGGAGGTGACGCTGTACTGATAACCGCTGCTGTTTTGTATCAACTCATGCCTTATAGCTGGATTCAGTTTGGAGGAAATATTTATCGCCAACGTGAAAAAAATCCTTTTGCCGAAATTGATGTAATTGGGTTAGAAGCAGATACTTTGGTATTAGCAGAGTCGAAATCTTATAGCCACATTGAACAACAGCATCTCGAACAAATTAAAGAGTCTTTGAGAAAGACAATAGAAGTAGCTACTTTGGTCAAAGCACAGGTTGTTTTACTGAGTATTACTACAGCTTCATTCAACTCGGAATTACATACTTTACATACTGTTCCATCCAACTCGGAATTACATACTGTAGTAAGTGAAATTTCACATAAAGCTAAAGATTCGGGAATTGGTGTACATTTAGCTATAAATGGAAAATTGCATCCTTGGGGGAAAGAAGAAAAAAGCGAACTCTACCAGTGGATGAACAGTTTAGATCAACTACGAGTTAATGAAGAAACTCCAGAAGAACAGCTATTAAGTGTTTTTGTAGGAGAATTACCAACCCAGGGCTTTCTTTCTAGCAAGCCATTATTGGATGATGAAGTCATGCAGCGTTGGCGTTTGGAATTAGGGGTAAATCAAGCTAGCCCATAAACAGTGGCGATCGCCCACTATTGACTGCTAAAATAAGGGCGATCGCTTGTGATGATTGTGTTAAAATCAAGACGAGTGAAAGAGGCAATTATTATGACTATTCGTGATATGGCGATCACATTCCCTGTTTAAGCTACAGTAAAAGCTATATTTTATAGCACCACATTAGGTATATTTCCACTACCTAAAACCTGTGTAGCATCTAAAACTTCTATCCCTACCAATAACTCATTTTCCCCAATATTTAAAGCAATTTCGTCAGTTAACTGTAAGGTGCGACACTCATGCTTACCTTCTACAAGTCTAATGTAGAGAGCATCAATTTCCGAATCATAACTAATCTTCATAAATTTTTAGCTCAAAAATAGAATGTATACTACGATAGAATTAGTGAATCAGGTTTCGTAATGAAGTACCCACTGCATACAGTTTCCAAGCCAGTCTCAGGTAGCGAAGTTCAAAAACTTGCCCATGCCCTTAAGACTGGCGGTTATGTTGCAAATGAAGCTGCTTTAGCTTTGGCTCAACGGATTGCGGCTCGTCGCCATCGTCGGAAAGTTGCCAATGCCGCCGAGTAGTAAGTTTGCAGGATCTGATTTTTCCAATTTGCCTGTCAAACATTTGACCCCCGTGTTAAAATCAAGACGACTGAAAGAGGCAATTATTATGACTATTCGTGAGATCGCGATCGCCAAATTGCAGCAACTTCCAGAATCATTTTTGCCAGAAGTCAGCGAGTTCATAGACTTTGTGATGCACAAGCACCAAAATAGAATAGCTGAACCCAAACTCCCAGACGATATTGCTAAAGCTTGGGCAAAATGGTTCGAGGAGGTCGATCGCTTGGAAGTAACGACTAATCAGCCTGAGAGCGAATATCAGCAACTCCTACTCAACAAGTATCGGCAACAAGGTTTAGAGCTATGATCATATACGATGCACGGGTTTTACAACCAGCAATGGTTGGGTTTAAAATAAAGAGGCTATCAACCTATCCCGTATGAGTGAAACTATCTACATTGAAACCAGCATCTTGGGCTACCTAACAGCTCGATCGACCAAAAACCTAATCCTGGCTGCCAATATCGAGGTCACAAAAGATTGGTGGGAGTATCGCCGCAGTGCTTTCACACTGTACGTCTCACAGGCTGTCCTAAACGAGGTAGCACAAGGAGACGCAGAGATTGCGGTTCAACGTATGGAACTCCTTCGCGGTGTTCCATTGCTAGAATTAGATCGAGCTGTCCAAGACTTAGCCGCACAATTTCTTGCACGCAGCAATCTTCCCCCTAAAGCAGATATCGATGCAATTCACATTGCCGCAGCGACCGTTCACGGCTTGGATTACCTGTTAACCTGGAACTGTAAGCATATCGCAAACGCTCAAATCCAGGGAAAACTTGCAGAAATCAGTTTTGATTTCGGATACCAGTTACCCATCCTTTGTACGCCTTATGAACTACTAGGAAATTAATTTATGTTGCAAGATGAAATCGTAGAAGAAATTCACAAAATTCGTGAAGAGTATGCCAAATCTTTCAATTATGACTTGGATGCAATATTTGCAGACTTGCAGAAGAAACAAGCTGAAAGTGGCAGAGAAGTGGTGAAATTGTCGCCAAAGCGCGTTCTAACAGGGCGTTGGATCGGGCGAGGCAAAAATATTCTGTAAAAAAACTAAAGCCCTTTTCCGTTGTTGCGGGAAAAGAGCTTTAGTTTATTATTAACCTGGCACCGAGCTATTTTACCGGGCAGTGACCCGCCGAGTATCTTCGCCATAGTAACGTTTAACAACCGAGTTCGGGATGGATCGGAGTGGTTCCATTACATCATAAGCACCAGGAAAGCTTTGAAAACTTTAAATCCTGTGTCTGCGTTTAGTTTGATGCGCTGCATCTCTTTCGCTCGACTTAATTAGATTAGCAAGCTTTCCCCAGTTTGTCAACCCCTTTGTGAAATTTTTTTTTTCGATGATGTCATGGAGTCGGACGAGGGGCGAGAAACCGGGTTTTTATGAAAATATTTCGTTGCAGGCGACAGATTCCGAAAAAACCCGGTTTCTGGGAGTCGGAGCGCGTCAGCCCAATCACAAATCCAAAAAAGCAGCATCGGTTCCCTGCTCTCGGCGAATCTTCCCGTCCTTTACAAACCACGCCACAACCTGCTTAACTGTTAATTGCTCGATCGCACTTTCAGATTCTGCCGCAATTTGCCTCAACGGTCGCAAAGACGAAACCACCAAATTAGTAAAAAAGTTCTCAAAACTAGCATCAACTTGAATAGACTGTCGAATGCTCTCATCATTCTTAATCCAATCCATCACCTGCTGATTAGACACCTCAGTTATCGGCAAGCCAGTCTCCCCAGCAATTTGTTTAAGCACCCTCAAACCATAAATTGCCAATCGAGTCGAAAACTTTTCCTTCGACGACAGCAGCGCCATATCAACTTCGGCGCACTCTTCCGGCTTTAAAAAATCTGCTAGTGGTTCCATATATTAAAAATTGGTAATTGGTAATTGGTAATTGGTAATTGGTAATTGGTAATTGGTAATTGGTAATTGGTAATTGATAATCGGTAATTATTACTAATGACAACTGTCAACTGTCAACTGTCAACTGACTACTGACTTCTTCTTAGCAATAGAATAACCGCAACGCTGTTCCCCATCAATAATCCAGTGAGTGCGCTCTATAGTACAATCCGGCAACACAGCCGCAAACATTTCCAACTCATTGCCGCAAACACTCGGAAAAGTTTCCGCAACATTAGAAATCGCGCAGTTGTGTTCCATCAACACAAATCGATCGCCCTTAACATCGCCACAGATTCCCACATCTACAGATTCTACAGGATAACACTCAGCCATATAACCTTCAGCCCTGCGAAGCTCCCCCAACTTAGTCACCCGTTCTTCCAACGAACCAGAACCCACCAGCCTGCGGTAATCCGTCGCCTTGCGCTGCCACTGTTTTCGCAGGATACTAATAACTTGCTCACGGCCGACGGTTTCCGCCAACGTATCCAGGAAAGACAATGCAAAATCGCCATAACGATTCGGGAAGCGATCGCGCCCCAGACTGGTAAGCTCATAAATGTGTTGTGGTCGCCCCATCCCAGCCTGAACCGACCGATACTGAATTACGCCCTCCGCCTCCAAATCCTTCAAATGACGGCGAATCGCCTGGGCGCTAATATCCAAAGACTCCGCCAACTCAAGAGCCGTCCCTTGACCTCCCTTGAGCAAAAACTGCAAAATGTCTTGTTTAGTGGAAGTCTGCTGAGTCTGCATCATCTTCACAAAAAAATATTAATTTGACTTTGACAAGATCGCTATTGTTAATGTAGCTTAAAATAATAGTAAAGCAACAGACTTGTTGTTTAACTTAACCGAGCAGTCCAGCAGAACTCGCTCAAACCCAGACAGCCAACCAATTTTGGATTTACGATTTTGGATTTTAGATTTACTCCACCCGCTCACTGTCAAGCTTAGAAATTTTAGATTTACTATTTACGATTTGTTCCGTCCTTAAAGGACAGGGCTTGCACCAAGATTCCCCAATCCAAAATCCAAAATCTAAAATCTAAAATCCCGTTGATTGCCCCGTCTGCCATCTTTGAGAGAATTATCTAGAACACTGAGCACGCAAAATAATGAGTTCTACTACAGCCCAAACCCTAGTCAACCAGCCCTACAAATACGGTTTCGTCACCGACATCGAGTCAGACACCATCCCCCGCGGCTTGAGCGAAGATGTCGTGCGGCTAATTTCCTCCAAGAAAAACGAACCAGAATTCCTGCTGCAATTTCGCCTCAAAGCATACCGCAAGTGGCTGACCATGACTGAGCCCACCTGGCCTCATGTCAACTATCCCGCGATCGACTACCAAAACATTATCTACTACTCCGCCCCAAAACAAAAGCCCAAGAAGCTCAACAGTTTGGACGAAGTTGATCCGGCACTATTAGAAACCTTCGAGAAATTGGGAATTCCCCTATCCGAACAAAGACGACTGGGAAATGTCGCCGTCGATGTTGTTTTCGACAGCGTTTCAATAGCCACAACCTTTAGAGAAAAGCTAGCCAAAGACGGCGTTATATTCTGTTCCATCACAGAAGCCGTCAAAGATTATCCCGAACTAATCGAAAAATATCTTGGCACTGTTGTACCAGTCGGCGACAACTTTTTCGCAGCCCTCAACTCCGCCGTATTCACCGACGGTTCATTCGTTTTCATTCCCAAAGGCGTAAAATGCCCAATGGAATTGTCAACTTATTTCCGCATCAACAACGAAGATTCCGGCCAGTTCGAGCGCACCCTAATTATTGCCGAAGAAAACAGTTCTGTGTCTTACCTAGAAGGCTGCACCGCGCCGATGTTTGACACCAACCAACTCCACGCCGCCGTCGTGGAATTGGTAACAATGGACAATGCCGATATCAAATACTCAACCGTGCAGAACTGGTACGCCGGCGATGCTAATGGTAAAGGCGGAATTTATAACTTTGTTACCAAACGCGGCTTGTGTCAAGGAGTCAATTCTAAGATTTCTTGGACGCAAGTAGAAACAGGTTCCGCAATTACTTGGAAATATCCCAGTTGCGTCTTAGTCGGTGACAACTCTGTAGGCGAATTCTACTCGGTAGCGCTAACAAACCACAAACAGCAAGCTGACACCGGAACTAAAATGATCCACATCGGCAAAAATACTCGCAGCACGATTATTTCTAAGGGAATTTCGGCGGGAAATTCTGCCAACAGCTATCGCGGCTTAGTAAAAATGGGGCCTAGTGCTAAAGGTGCTCGGAATTATTCTCAGTGCGATTCGATGCTAATTGGGGACAACGCTCAAGCAAATACTTTCCCCTACATTCAAGTGCAGAATCATACTGCTAAAGTGGAACACGAAGCTTCTACTTCTAAAATTGGGGAAGAGCAATTGTTCTTCTTCGCCCAGCGGGGAATTTCTGCGGAAAATGCTATTTCGATGATGATTAGCGGTTTCTGTAAGGATGTTTTCAATCAGTTACCGATGGAATTTGCGGCGGAAGCTGATAAGTTGCTGAGTCTGAAGCTCGAAGGAAGCGTCGGATAAAACTCACATCTTGCGCCATTATCAAAAACTGTAGGGGCGGGTTCACCAAAAGCCTTAAAAAGTGTAGACAGGTTAAATAAACCCGCCCCCACCCACCAAAAAGCCCCTGAAGGACTGAAGTCCTGACTACCAACCAAAGTGCATTGAGGAAAAGGAAAAAAAGAGATGATTGTTGAAAATAGTGAAGTAATTCTATCCGTCCGCGATTTAACTGCGAATGTGGATGATATCCAAATCCTTAAGGGTTTGAATCTGGAAATTAAATCGGGTGAAATTCACGCTATCATGGGCCCGAACGGTTCGGGTAAAAGCACTTTATCCAAGATATTAGCCGGCCATCCTGCTTATACGGTGACGGGCGGAGAGGTTACATTTTTGGGACAAAATCTCCTGGAATTACCACCGGAAGAACGTTCTTTGGCTGGCGTGTTTCTGGCTTTCCAATATCCTTTGGAAATTCCGGGCGTTAGCAATGTCGATTTCCTGCGCGTGGCTTACAATGCTCACCGCAAACATCGCGGGTTAGAAGAGTTGGATGCTTTTGATTTCCAAGATTTAATCGAGGATAAGCTGGATATTGTCAAGATGAATCCGACTTTCTTGGGGCGCAGCGTCAATGAGGGTTTTTCCGGCGGCGAGAAAAAGCGCAACGAGATTTTGCAAATGGCGCTTTTGGAACCGAAATTAGCTATTTTGGATGAGACTGATTCTGGTTTGGATATCGATGCTCTCAAGATTGTCGCCGGTGGTGTGAATCAGTTGTCAACTGCTGAAAATTGTATGTTGGTGATTACTCACTATCAGCGGTTATTGAATTACATCATTCCTGATTTCATTCATGTCATGGAAGCTGGCAGAATTATCTTGACTGGCCCGAAAGAGTTGGCGCTGGAATTGGAAGAACGCGGTTATGATTGGGTTGTGGAAGAGGAAGCAGCAGGAGTTGGCGCGCGATGATTAATACTCAGGTTGCTACTAGAGAAATGTTTTTGGCTGGTTTGGTGAATCAGTGCGAAAAATTGGGTGAAGCTAATGGCAAAAGTTCTGCTTACGGGTTGGATGATTTGCGCGACATTGCGACTCAATACGTTCTGTCTGCAAGTTTTCCGACTGTGAGGGATGAAGAATGGCGGTTTACTGATTTGTCATCGCTTTTGCAAATCCAGTTTAATGTGCCCCAGGGTAATCAGTCAGCAATTCAACTGTCTGATATCATTATGCCCGTGAAAGACAAGAACGATTTACCTTTAAGATTGGTATTTGTCAATGGTGTTTATGCGCCGGATTTGTCAACGGGGAATTTGCCGGACTTTTATGTAGGTAATCTATCCAATGTACCGGAAAAATATCAGGCGCGCATTACCGATGTTTTAAGCAAGCACAAACAGCAAACTGAAGTGTTTACAGCCCTGAATACTGCGGGTTTGGCGGATGCTGCGGTGGTGTTCGTGCCGGCCAATATGTCCGTCGAACTGCCGATTCACTTGCTGTTCTTGACCGCACCAGGTGCATCTGCGACGATGTGTCAGCCGCACTGCTTGGTCATAGCTGAGCCTGGCAGCAAAGTTACGCTGATTGAGGATTACACCACAATCGGTAATTTACCCGCTTTTACGAATGCTGTGACGGATGTTTTTGTCGGCGAAAACGCCACTGTGAATCACGTTAGGCTGCAGCGGGAAGGTTTGAATGTTGTTCATGTGGGCAAAAGTGCGATCGAGCAATCGCGCAACAGCAGCTATACTTGTCATGCTATCAGCTTGGGCGGCAAAATATCGCGCCACAATTTAGAAGTATTTCAGCGCGGCGAAGGCACCGAAACAATTCTAAACGGCTTAGCCGTAGCCTTTGGCGAACAAGTAGCAGACACTCACAGTTTAATTGATTTCAATCATCCCCACGGCACAAGTAGGCAATTGCATAAGTGCATTGTCGGTAACAAAGCCCGTGCAGTATTTAACGGCAAAGTTTTCGTTCGCAAAGCCGCCCAATTGACAGACGCCGGACAATTGAGCCGGAATTTGTTGCTGTCGCCGAGGGCGCGCGTTGATACAAAACCGCAGTTAGAAATTGTGGCGGATAACGTTAAATGTTCCCACGGCGCAACTGTCAGCCAGTTAGAAGATGATGAGCTTTTCTACTTGCAAAGTCGTGGTTTGAATTTGGAAAGAAGTCGATATTTGTTGATTGATGCTTTTGCGGCGGAAATTCTCAATATGTTGCCGATTATTGGGGTAGCGAAAATGCTTTCTACTTGTGTGGCTGTGCAAGAATAAAGGAATTAGCCACAGACTGGGGGGTGTTTTCTTGCCTTTGCAATCAAACCCGGAGATCCCCCTAAATCCCCCTTAAGAAGGGGGACTTTGAGAATATTCTTGTCCCCCCTTATTAAGCTACGGTGTACACACATCTCTGTGTAGAACCAAAATCCTCGGAGATCCCCCTAAATCCCCCTTAAAAAGGGGGAATTTGACTCTTGTCCCCCCCTTATTAAGGGGGGCTAGGGGGGATCTCCGGGTTCAAAAATACGCTCTAGAAGCAAGTTTCACAACATTATTAACTCAGAAATTATGACACTTATTCAAGAAAAAACCCTAGCATCAAAAGTTCGCGGCGATTTCCCAATCTTGACTCAAAAAGTCCACGGGAAACCCCTAATTTATTTAGACAATGCAGCTACATCTCAAAAACCCCTAGCTGTACTCAATGCTTGGCGCGATTACTACGAACAATACAATGCTAACGTGCACCGCGGCGCTCACACTCTCAGCGCGAAAGCGACTGATGCTTACGAAGGTGCGAGAGATAAAGTTGCAGCGTTTATCAATGCGGCTTCGCGGCAAGAAATTGTTTACACTCGCAACGCCACCGAAGCGATTAATTTGGTTGCTTATTCTTGGGGTTTGAGCAATCTGCAAGCGGGAGATGAAATTATTCTGTCGGTGATGGAACATCACAGCAATCTGGTTCCCTGGCAAATGATTGCTCAAAAAACTGGTGCGGTACTCAAGTTTGTGGAGTTAACGGAGACTAACGAGTTAGATTTAGAACAGTTTAAAACGCTGATTTTCGATAAAACTAAGTTGGTTTCAATAGTTCACGTTTCTAATACCTTGGGCTGCATCAATCCAGTTCAAGAAATCTGCGAAATTGCCCACAGTTTCGGCGCAAAAGTTTTAATTGATGCTTGCCAAAGCGTGCCGCACATGGTAATAGATGTGCAAGCAATGGATTGCGATTGGCTGGTTGCTTCGGGTCATAAAATGTGCGCTCCGACTGGTATCGGTTTTCTGTACGGTAAACTGGATTTGCTTAGAGAAATGCCTCCGTTTTTTGGCGGTGGTGAGATGATTGCTGACGTGTTTCTCGAATATTCTACCTATGCTGATTTGCCGCACAAGTTTGAGGCGGGGACTCCGGCAATCGGCGAGGCGATCGCCCTTGGTGCAGCAATCGACTATCTTAGTAACATTGGCATGGATCAGATTCACGCTTGCGAAGCCGAATTAACGGCTTATCTGTTCCAACAATTGCGACAAATTCCACAGATTAAAATTTACGGGCCGCAACCGGACAGCAACGGCGAAGGTAGGGCTGCGCTAGCATCATTTACAGCGGGAGAAATTCACCCTCAAGACTTGTCTACCATGTTAGATCAAGATGGGGTCGCGATTCGTTCCGGGCATCACTGCACGCAACCTTTGCACCGCTATTTGAACATTTCATCTACTGCGCGGGCGAGTTTGTATTTTTACAATACCTATGAGGAGATTGATGTGTTTGTGAAAGCGTTGAAAGAGACGATCGACTTTTTTGGCGGGATTATGGGATAAGCTTTATGGGGTGGGTATTTGCCCACCCCCTACTTAGTAATATGATAGATATCAGGTTCACTGAGGATACGAGGTCATGTTAGTGGCAGTGGAACGACTCACTTGTTCAGTAAAATGCCCACCTTCGTAATGACTTCCTTTTCCGTGACTATTGCTACCACCTTTTCGGTGACTTCCTTTTCGATTTGCTGCCTCAGCAGATGTTATAAACAAAGAGGAAGCCAACAGGATTACCAAGCTGAAAACCAAAACCTGTCTCAGAAACTTTAGCATAAAAAATTCCTCGTTTCATTGTTGAGTCTATTTTAGTATAATTAAGCTCAGAAGTAAATCTAAATCGAGTATCTTTATTCAATACGGTAAAATAGAGATTGATCGCAATCCCAAATCCCCAAACCAGAACGCAATCTGGTAAAATAGGGGCTGTCAACCCAAAGGAAAGGCAAAAATACAAAGTGTGTTTGATGAACTAGGTGCATATAGACAAAGCCTAGGTTTACCACCGGCTGGCAGCGAAACCGATAAATCAACGATAGCTAAACTAGAAATAGCTGGTCAAAGTTTTTTTGGCATCAACTCTGGCAGCAACCCGAATCGTCGGCAAATAACCTTTAATGTCAATCCTATCACCAAAACCCACGCTGAAGCCGATGCTTTTCAACAAGCAGCCGATGCGGGAATTAGAGGAGGTAAAGCACGTTTGATTTGCGATCGCGAACTTTGTGCAGCCTGCGGCTTAAGAGGTGGAGTAAACTCTATGGCTTGGCAGTTAAATATAGAAGAATTAGAAATTATTACTCCCAGTGAAAGTAAAACAATAACCGTTAAACCCCCAAATAGAAGGAGGCAATAATGTTTGTGTTAAACCTATCAGCAGAAAAATGGGTTGGCAACCAGGATGAAGGTGATTTAATAGAAAGTCCTACTTGGAGTCAAATAGAACAAGCCATTCGCGAGTTAGATGGGAAAAGTAAAACTTTAGTTACCTTGGGTGCAGATGACGAGTGTTATATGAGCATTGGTGGCGGCGAATCCGGTAAATATGTTGTTAACATAACTTTGGATAACGTTAGCTTCCATAATTTAGTAGATCCCTCAAAACCAGATGCAATAGAAAAGCTAGTTGTCGGCGGACAAGAAGGTAATTATTCTGCCAGGATGTGTGTAAATTTAGAGACGGCTTTGTTGGCAGCTCAAACATTTACAGTATCAGGACAACTTCAAATGTCACTGTCTTGGGAAGAAGAGAAAGAATTAGCGGTGTCATCAAATAAGATTTAACACAATCTAAGTGAAGTCCGATCGCCCTTTCATCCATCTGCGTTCATCAGCATCTATCCGCCTGCATCTGCGGTTCAAAAAAAGAACCCCCTTTTTGATAGTATCTGGGCCCGTGATAAAATAAAACTATAGCTTGCTCAACTCAAGGAGATTTTGAGATGATTGCTACTACTTCAAGTTTAGCCGAACAGAGAACACTGTTAGAAAACATTAGCTGGTCAACCTTTGAAACCTTGCTCAAAGAAATAGGCGATAGCCGAGGTTATCGCATAGCTTATGATAACGGGATGTTGGAAATTATGAGTCCTTTATACGAACATGAAAATCCCAAGATTAAGTCTGACCGCTTCATTTTTATTTTAGCAGAAGAACTAGGCATTGAAATCAAAAGTGCCGGCTCAATGACTCTCAAGCAAAAACGAGCTAAAAAGGGCATAGAACCTGACAATTGCTATTATATCCAAAACGAACCAGCAGTCAGAGACAGGCAAGAACTAGACTTAGAAACTGCTCCACCGCCGGATTTAGCAATTGAAATAGATATTACCAGCAGTTCAATGAATAAATTGGCAATTTATTCAGCACTTCGCGTCCCGGAACTCTGGCTATATAACGGGCGAGTTTTGAAATTTTATCAGTTGGTAGAGACAGAATATGTTGAGTGCGACTTTAGTATTGCTTTTCCCTTTGTATCGGTAGCGGAAATGGCTGTTTTTTTTACTCGCACTCAAACTATGGGAGAAATGGCTTTGCTCAAATCCTTTAGAACTTGGGTTAAGGAGAAAATATAGAAATGTCTCACATCATGAAAAAATTACTAACTACTACAATTGTTTTTCTGTCCACAGCAAATCCTTGTTTCGCGATGACTCCCTCAGAGCTAACAATATTCGCAACCAACTATAAATACAATGAGAAGGCTCCGGTAGTTTATTCTTATTATGACAAAGCTTGTTTAACTACTGTTTCTGTTTATTTGGTAAAAACTATGGATTTAGGCAATGGAAGAATCGGAGGAATTACCGGGAAATTTCTGTGCTGGGGAGGTACTTACACTTATTTTGAAATGACTCGCGGCAACTTAGAATCTATTCGAGCCTTTGCGGAAATAAATGCAGGCAGAAGCGCTCGCCATGCAAACTGGGGTCCAGTGGCTAATCCCGGCGATGGCTTCACTGGCAAGTTGACATCTGTGGCAAAAGCGATTATGGCAAATACAAAATGATTTGTATTTAAAACTCCGTAATTTCAGGATGGATAAATTGATAACCTGCTGCCTTAATCTTTTGATTCGACACCTTCGCATTATAAGGTCGCACGCTAGGACTTCCATCCCAAGTAGCTTTCGGCAGATTATGACGTTCAAAAATGCGATCGAGCAATTCACGACTAGACAGCGACACATCCCCGACTAAATTGTAAATCCCCTGCAATCGATTGTCCAAAGCAAAGGTTAATCCCCCAACAATATCATCTCGATGCACCCAATTTGTAGCATCTTCCCCCGTACCCGGACGAGTGGTTCCAGCCCAGCCTCCAAAGATTTTAACTAATTCTCGCCCAGGCCCGTAAATGCCACCCAAACGAAGAATGCAGGTGTGAAGATTTGGACTCGATGCTGCTAATAAAATTCGTTCTGTTTCGGCGAGAATTTCACCGTTGGGATTGGCTGGCTGTACGGGCGATTCTTCGTTTACCAGTTTACCTTGACAGTCGCCATACACAGAATAAGTACCCGTATAAATCACCTGCTTGACTGTCGGTACTTGCTGTAAAACTGATACCAAAGTTGTCGCAGTCTCTAAGTAACTTTCTCGATAAGCACTAGCATTTGGAGCGCCGACGCACAGCATAACAGCATCTTGGTCTTGCAGTAAACTCGCGATCGCACTTGCATCATTTCCCTTAACTACAACTACCCGCTGGACGACAGCCTCCAATTCACCCACTCGGCTCGCCGTCGTAGTTGTCGCCGTCACGGTACAATCAGATTTGCCCCGTAAATGTCGGGCTGTCGCAGTACCCACATAACCGCAGCCGACGATCGCAACTTTCATGAAAAATTCTCCATTGTGTCATACCCTTTAAGATTATTGCCGATTTTTGCGATCGATTCGAGGTGAGTTTTGTGGTATGATCCAGAGCATCGCGATCCATTGGCATTGGCATAGTATTACTGTTTTCAATTCTCTGAAATACAGGACACGGCAGTGCTGTTTCCCTACCCAAGAAATAGAGGACACGGCAGTGCCGTTACTTTACCCAAGAAATAGAGGAGACGGCAGTGCCGTTTCCCTAGCTCACAACCCAATTTTTTGGTAAATTTTCACTCTTTAAGTGGCTTGCCATCTCGATTGACAACACGGCTTTCACCATCTTTCGCCGTGACATTTTCATAAACTCCTTCATCCCGCTTCACGTACTTGGTGAAACCAGAATTTTTGTAATCGGTGTCGGATGTTGGCTTCAGTAACCTCGGAGCGCTCAGCAAACGGCGTACCGGAGCATCTGCGGGAGTGTCCCCAGGTTCGCATTTAGCTACATCGCACAATTGACCCCAAGTCGAAACTTCGAGGTTCATGCTGTGGGAAACTTCTAGCTGCTGGTTATTTTGGGGACATAAATAATCGTATAGAGGCATACTAATAATCTCGATCGCAACTACTAAAACTACTGATTACAGACTTGTTAGTGCTATTGTAGCTCAAAATTACTAACAATTCAAACCAAAAAATTAAAATTTACTATTTTTAACGGTTGTTAAAACAGGAAATCAGCTATATTATTAAGCCTGTGCAGTTGCTCCTGGATGCGATCGAGATCAAGCCCACAAGTACACTACCCTGAAATCGTCTCATGCGATCGATCGCTCGGCGACTAGCATCAGCCGGCAAGACTTCCCTGAATGCCGTCAAAGGATTTATCGTCATTTTCAGACTGTACCCAAAACACAGATTCTAGGTTTCAAGTTTATTCATCTACTCACCAGCGAGGATTTACCGATGAGCGATTTCAAAGTTACGCCAGAAGTAGAGCTAAATACAGCTCAAATGTTGGAGCGATACCAACTCCAAGACGAGACAATTCTGCGGCGTTGGGCAAAACTGCACGCCATCAACAGCACTCGCGGTTTCTTTTATCCCGGTGAAGTAGATTTGATGGATCACGCTCACCACCACCTTTACAATTTGGGCATGAGCATTGCTGAGTACCAAAGTCTTTTAGATAGGCGACGCAGCAATTCCCAGACATCAGGCGACCAAAATAAAACAGTAGCAACTCAAGTTGCTGACGAAGCTTATGATGCCATAGAAACGCTGACAGAACAGTATTCTGAAGCTGTTGAATTAATGGGAGAACGTATAGCAGATCATTTCATTGATGAACTAGATTTATCTGTGATGCGACACCTTTCTCAAAAAGTGAAAGACCGTCGCAGTCTCAACGGTCAAGCGAAAAAACCCAACCGTTTTCTTCAAGTAATTAAAGCTGTGTTGCAACCAAGTAGCGAAAATACGCTTCTGGTTCCCAAAAAAGATGATGACTCTAGTTTAGAATTAGAACACCATCACCGACTCGGCTAGCCTCCAAAGTTGCTAGGCTAAGTGCTACTTATAGAGGTAAGGTGCGCGCTGCGCACCTACATAATTAGGTTATCTGTCCCGGACTGCGAAGGTAATAAATTTGCCATTTTTAACCAGTTTAATTTACTTTAAATTATCAATTTAAGACTGGAGATAGATGTATTTTGCGCCGGAATTACCTAAAATAGATATTTAATCGGAGCCGTCAATCTAACCAAAGGTAGAGAAATGATTAAATCCTGGATGGTAATCGGAGGTGTCGCCTTTGTAGTAGCACTCGCAGCTAACTTGCTCTCGCCCAGTGACATTCAGTGGTTCAACCGCTTGCAGCGTCCGAAATGGCTAGTATTTGAAAAGGCAATTCCCATCATTTGGACAGTAATTTTTATTTGTGCAGCTTGGTCAGCAGTGATTGTTTGGGAAAAAGAACCGGGAACTCAGGAGACTTGGCTGAGAATGGGTTTGTACCTGCTTTTAGAAATAGTAACCATATCTTATACCTCTGTGATGTGCAAACTTAAGAGTCTAAAAGTCGGGACAATCATCGGCGGAACGGGCGCTATTTTAAGCGTGGTGCTAGCTTTAAGTGTGTTGCCAGTTTCGGAGCCTGCGGCCCTGTTATTGCTGCCTTATATACTCTGGAGTCCGATAGGCACTTACACGACTTGGGCAATGATGCACTTGAATCCGGCCGATGTTTAGCCTTTCATGGAATTAGTCATTTTAATGGGATTGCAAGCATCGGGCAAAAGCACCTTTTTCCGCGACTATTTAGCTGCCACGCACGTTTTGGTCAGCAAAGATTTAATGCGAAACAATAGAAACAAATCGCGCCGACAAATTCAGTTAATTGAAAATGCACTCCAAGCAGGTCATTCAGTCGCGATTGACAACACCAATCCCGCAGTTCTCGATCGCAGACCGCTGATTGATATCGGTCGCACCTATCAGGCCCAAATCATCGGTTACTACTTTGAATCAATAGTCAGCGACTGTTTAGCTAGAAATCAAAAGCGATCGGGCAAATCTCAAGTTCCAGACATAGCAATTTATGCTACTATAAAAAAAATGGTAGTGCCCAGTTACGACGAAGGGTTCGATCGGCTGTTTTCCGTCCGCATAGCAGATAACTTTAACTTAGAAGTAAAAACCTTGCCCGCAGAGGAAGTTATTCATGGACAATCAGATATTTGAAAAAAAAATGCGGGAGCTAGAATACTTTCACAGCTTGCGTTTATTGCCGGAAACTCACACAGTAATTCGCGCCGACGGTCGCAGTTTTTCAAAATTTACTTCCTCAACTTTTGAGAAGCCTTTCGACTTAAAATTCCACGAATTAATGGTGAAAACTGCCAAAGCGCTCCTGTCAGAACTAGGCGGCATTTACGCTTATACCGAAAGTGACGAAATCTCAGTTTTGTTTCCTCCAGATTGGGATTTATTTGACCGCAGCTTAGAAAAAATTGTCTCTATTTCTGCCAGTATTGCCAGTGCAACTTTCACTTGCGCCGCCCAAACAGCAGTCAATTTTGACACCCGCATTTGTTCCGCAGCGAACAAATCGCAAGTAGTAGATTATTTTCTCTGGCGCCAAGCAGATGCAGCGCGCTGCGCTTTGAATGGCTGGAGTTATTGGATGCTGCGAAAAAATGGCGAAACGGGTGAAAATGCAACAGTTATATTAGACAAACAATCGGTGGCTTTCAAAAACGAATTGCTGTTTCAAAACGGAATTAACTTTAACGAACTGCCGGCTTGGCAGCGCCGGGGAACGGGATTGTATTGGGAAAAATACGATAAACCAGGTTATAACCCGATCGAACGCAAAGAAGTTGTGACAGTGCGGCGGCGACTCAAAGTCGATGAAGAGCTGCCCATGAAAGAGGAATACAAAGAATTTATTTACCAATTTTTAAATGTTGGCGATTAACTCGCCAAGGATATCTTGTCAAATCTGGTGGCAATTGATGAATGCTCAGTCGGTTTTAATCGAATGCAAGCTTTGAGACGGGGGTTTAAACCCCCGCCCCATGTCGGGTAAGCAAGTTAGCCTAGGGACTCGGAGGGCTGCTCGGAGGCTCGGTTTCCGGTGGATCAGGAGCCGGAGATTCAGCGGGCGGAGGATTCAGGGACTCTTCCCAAACTTTGATTTGCGATCGCGCTTGCTCAAAAGCGCGAGAACCCGAAGGAATCTTCTTCAAAATCGCGATCGCCCCAGCCAGATCCGACGACGACTGTTCCACACCAAGCGCCAAAATCCGCTGGCTCCACTCATCAATCGCCTCACTCGCCTGCGAGGAGAGGGAACTCGATTGCGGTACCTGACTTGCCAGAGAAATTGCTGTTTGCAAAGCGTCAGCAGTTCCTGATTGAGCCGCTTGACGGGCGTTCTGCAAACCTTGCTCGCCCTGAAATTGAGCCTCCCAAGTCCGAATGTTCGATCGAGCTTGCTCATAGAGCACCCTTCCCGATCGAATCCGGCGCGCCATATCAATCGCCCCCGCCAAATTGCCGCCGGCCGCTAGTTGCTGAGCTCTCTCCAAAAACGGCTGGTCTTGAAGGCGCTGTCTTCTCTCGATCCAAGCTTGAATTTTGCCCTGAGCTTCCCCGTAAAGCGCCCTTCCTTGACCGATCCGAGACGCTTGAGCAACGGCGGCCTCCAGGGAATTTGGATCGCCCGTACTCGCCAAATCGTTAGCTCTTTGCAGGTACGGACTGTCTTCCAGCAGCTCGATTTGACGGCTCAAGCGACCAATTTGACTGCGAACTTCCCCAGAGCGAGGATTTGAGCCTGGGACTGTTTGCAATTGGGCGATCGCAGCCCTCAAATCCTTTACCCCTCCCGGCGCTGCCAGCTTGCTTGCCAAATCCAAAGTTTTCACATCAGCCATTTCTTGCTGCCAGCGACCGGCTAAATCTTGAGCTTGTTGGTACAAAGGGCGACCGGAATTCAACTTTTTAGCGAGTTCGATCGCCTTAGACAAACCATCAACAGATCCCGTCAAAGCCTGAGCTGTAGCCTGAGCCAACTCGTTAAAATCCTGTACTTGTTCCTTTAAATTTGCCGCCTCTGGAATCTTGTTAGCGATCAAGATCGCCTCCTGCCAATCGCCCGCCTGCAAGCGTTTTTGGGCGATACCCAGAATTTTTTTGCTAAATTCCGCGATCAGCTTATTGGCAGCTTGATACAAATAACTTTTTTGCTCAATTCCCTGAGCCAGCTTAATCCCCGTCACCAGATTGTCGAGTCCTCCCTCCGAGGCTGTATTTCGGGCTTTGATCAACTTATTGCCTTCAGCCTTTGTCGTCTCAATTGCCTGAGTCAGTTCCTCGTACTTAGTCGATTCCCAGAAAGTATTTCCCGTATCCAACAGCAGATTAGCTTCGCGGAAAGCTTCGCCCCACTCTTCCTGACGCAAGTGGTCTTCGGCCGTGCGATAACGTTTCTCTGCATCGTTCCATGTAGACTGCCACTTTTCAATCTGCTTTTGCACCGTCGGGTAAGCGGGAACGTTTTGAGGAACCTTGCGGGCGATCGCGATCGCCTCTTCCAGCTTTCCTTCTTGGAAACTAGAATTTCCCAACCTGATAATATCCTGAGACCAGCGATCGATCTGACCATTAATTCTCGATCGCAGCGGGTGGTCTTGTGGCAAAGCATTCACTAATTCGATCGCGCGCAGCAAATCATCCACCGTCCGCTTGCTAGCTGCTTCTTGAGCGCAAAAAAAGCGATCGTTAGCAGAAGCCGTCGGCCAAAAAATCTTCGAGCAATTCGACTGCGAAGTCAGGTTGAGCAAAGACGAAATTGCCACAAACCCCATACCCATCGACAGCAGCAAACTCACCGCCAGCCAAAACTGCCACTTCTTTGACCAGATCAGCCACCAAGGATTGTGTTCCCCCGGCTGCCAGTTTTCCCCAGACTCTTTCGGCTGCTGTTCCAGATGCCCTCCCGGCAGTTTTCCCGAAGTAACCAACTCTCGGATCTCTTTAAGTCGCTCAGCGCGGTTTTTCCTGGCGGGAATTGGCACTAGCGAGGAAGTATCCTTTGTTGACTCCAAGGATTCTGATGCAGACCAACGGCCTGGTGTTTTGCGATCTTGACTCATAAATCTCCGCTCACCACAAATAGCAACCAGCCAGTGTTAGTTATTTCAAAACTGCGATCGCTACTATCTACTGCTTTATAAAATGTATCCATCACTTTGACATACTCTCGCAGGCGGAACACTGCAAGAGCCGATCGCCTGCGCCGCGCCAATCAAAATTTCGTGATTAGGTAATTGATAATGCGTAATTGGCAATTGGTCAAGGCCCAAGCCTAACTCGCACTCAATAGAGCCAATTACACATTATCGTCTCAAGAACCGGAGTTCGATCGCAAATCGTCGATCAGTTCAGCCAATTCGTCGCTGTTAGCCTTGTAAACCTCATTGCAGAAATGGCAAGTAGCCTCAGCCCCGCCATCTTTTTCGATCATATCTTGGAGTTCCGCTTCGCCCAACATTTTGAGAGCTCCCAAAACTCGATCGAACGAACAGCCGCAGTGAAAGCGCACCATCTGAGTTTCCGGGAAAATTTCCAGCCCCATATCACCCAGTAACTCTTCGAGAATCTGATGCAGCGTTTTGCCCGATCGTAACAACGGCGTAAAGCCCGAAAGTGCAGCCACCCTAGATTCCAGAGTTTGCACCAATTCTTCATCCGCTGCCGCCTTCGGCAGAACCTGCAACAGCACGCCCCCAGACGCTTGCACCCCGTCAGCCCCCACAAACACCCCCACAACCAGAGCCGAAGGCGTCTGCTCCGAAGTTGCCAAATAGTGAGTCAGATCGTCCCCAATTTCGCCGGAAACCAATTCTACCGTACTTGAGTAAGGGAATCCGTATCCAACGTCGCGCACCACGTACAAATAGCCGTCACCGATAGCTCCGCCGACATCAAGTTTGCCCTTAGCATTGGGCGGCAATTCCACTCCCGGATTGCTGACATAACCTCGAACCGTGCCAT
The DNA here is from genome assembly GCF_036705955.1 of Microcoleus sp. A6-C6. Lineage (NCBI taxonomy): Bacteria > Bacillati > Cyanobacteriota > Cyanophyceae > Oscillatoriales > Microcoleaceae > Microcoleus > Microcoleus sp. A6-C6. The sequence continues at coordinate 109,743 of NZ_JAUBVR010000011.1, forward strand.
CAAGTCCCGCATCAATCAGCAGTCCACCGAGCGGCCCATCTCCTTTGATGCGAATATTGACTCTCGATTCGGGTCGCTTCATACTGGAGGCGAGTAACAGCCCTGCCGACATCGTGCGTCCGAGGGCGGCTGTAGCGACGTAGGAGAGCTTGTGCCGCTGTCTTGCTTCTTCGGTGAGGCGGGTGGTAATGACAGCTACAGCGCGAATTCCGCCGTCTGCGGCTGTAGCGCGAATTAATTGATCGGCCATGAAAAACCCTACTTTTGCGTTTTGATACTTCCTTCAACTATTTTAGAAGCTCTTGAAGCTTGTCGCAGGAGATAGGGGCATCTGTAGGGAAACGGCAATGCCGTCTCCGGCCCCGGAGGAAACGGCAATGCCGTCTCCCTACCTTTCAGGTATTATTTGAGATTCAAACAACTCGGAAATCGCTAACACCAATTAGGCTGGCGGTGACTCCAGTTAAAGAAGCAACTAATTCTCCACTTCCCTTCAACTTAATCAGCGCACTGTTATTGTCCTGAGTTATTTCTAACTGATTAAAACTCAAGCCTCCAGACAATCCGAGTAAATCTTTACCCTTGACAAAATCAGCAATCAAGTCAAATCCCAGATTAGGATTTAACACAAAAGTGTCATTTCCCAAACCGCCAACTAAACTGTTATTACCCGAACCTCCAAACAAAATATCATCACCTTCGCAACCGAGAAGCGTATCGTTACCTAAGTCTCCATAAATCGAATCGTTGCCCTTACCGCCATCGATTAAATCGTTACCTTGGCCGCCGTAAATGACGTTATCTAGCTCACCGCCGCACAAAGTATCATCTCCCAGTTGTCCGAAGAGAGTATCATTACCTTGACTACCGAGAATTACATCATCTCCTTTGCCACCGTAAATTAAGTCATTTCCTTTACCACCGTCGATAAAATCATTGCCTTGATTGCCAAAGATTAAATCATCATCTTCTTTGCCGTTAATTAAATCATTATCCTGATTTCCGAAGATCACATCCTCACCAAAACCACCAAGAATGATATCGTTTTCTTTGCCGCCAAACAGGATATCGTCTCCTGTATTACCATCAATGAAATCATTGCCTTCATTGCCGTTGAAAATATCCTGTAACTCACCGCCAAACAAGTTATCGTTGCCTTCTTTAGCATCGAAGATATTGGGGTTATTGCTGCCAAAATAAGCTTCGTTTGCGGGAGTCCCAATTAGCAAACCACCACCATTGATAATATTATCAATTTGTTGGTTTGGTTGGTTGAGATTGGGATACTTAATTTTGTCGCAAATGCAGTCTGTATCCTCTTGGTTAACAGGCGTTGGAGTTGGTACCGGTGCAGGCGTTGGCGCGGGTGCGGGTGCAGGCGTTGGGATTGGTAAAGGTGCAGGCGTTGGCGCGGGTGCGGGTGCAGGCGTTGGGATTGGTAAAGGTACAGGGTTTGATACCGGTGCTGGTGCGGGTGCAGGCGCTGGTGCGGGTGCAGGCGCTGGTGCGGGTGCAGGCGCTGGTGCAGGCGCTGGTGCGGGTGCAGGCGCTGGTGCAGGCGCTGGTGTTGGCGTGGGAGTGGCTGTGACTGATGCTGAAATCGGGAAATCAAAGGGATTTTCATCGCTGTCATCATTGACAAATTGCAACGTACCTGATAAGTTTCCTGCTGTCGCTGTATCTACTTGAACTTGCAAAGTCGCACTACCGGCGGCTGCGACACTTGCGGGTAAGTTTCCAACTAGGCTAAATCCGGTTGGTAAAGTCAGGTTGCTGAGATTTAAAGCTGCTGTACCGAGATTGTTTACGGTAAAGGTTTTGTTGAGAGTACCGCCGATTGTGGCACTACCAAAATCGATCGCACTTACAGTACCATCAACAATATCCGTTGTCCCATCTAATACTTGAATTTCTGGTGCAGCAGTTGCTGTGACGGTGGCTGAAATCGGGAAATCAAAGGGATTTTCATCGCTGTCATCATTAACAAACTGCAACGTACCCGTTTTATTTCCGGCTGCTGTCGTATCTACTTGAACTTGCAAGTTAGCACTCGCGCCTCCCGCCACACTTGCTGGTAAGGTTCCGACAATGCTAAATCCGGTTGGTAAAGTCAGGTTGCTGAGATTTAAAGCTGCTGTACCGAGATTGTTTACGGTAAAGGTTTTGTTGAGAGTACCGCCGATTGTTGCACTACCAAAGTCGATCGCACTTACAGTACCATCAACAATATCCGTTGTCCCATCTAAAACTTGAATTTCGGGAACAGCCGTTGCTGTAACTGATGCTGAAATCGGGAAATCAAAGGGATTTTCATCACTATCATCATTAGCAAATTGTAACGTCCCATTTTTCGTCCCTACGGTAGCTGTATCTACTTGAATTTGCAGATTAGTTGTTCCATCTACTGCTAACGTTGTTGGTAAGCTTCCTACTAAACTAAATCCCGTTGGTAACGTCAGATTACTCAGGTTTAAAACCGCTGTACCAATGTTCTTAACCGTGAAAGTCTTACTGAGATTACCGCCAATTATTGCACTACCAAAATCAATCGTACTTGTCGTACCATCGACAATATCTGTTGTGCCGTCTAATACTTGAATTTCTGGTAATGGTGTTACATCGTTGTCGGTAATGGCAACGTCACCTGTTGTCGTAGTTCCTAAAGTAACACCGCTAGAAGGAGTAGAAATTGTGAAAGTACCTGTTTCACTTCCTTCGATTAGTGCATCATCATTAACATTAACGGTAAATGAACCTGTGGTTTGACCGGCGGGAATGGTAATGCTAGTAGGAATTGTACCAGTAAAGTCGGCAGCAGTTGCAGTTCCAGAGAGTGCAACATTTACTGTTTGATTCCCGACAACTGCTTGAGATGCTGTGGCGGTGACGGTGATAACTGGACTTCCGGTTTCTGTAGTTGTGACTGGAGAAACGGAGAGGTTTACTGTGGGGAAGTCGTTGTCGGTAATCGCAACGTCACCTGTTGTCGTAGTTCCGAGTGTGATACCGCTAGAAGGAGTAGAAATTGTGAAAGTACCTGTTTCACTTCCTTCGATTAGTGCATCATCATTAACATTAACGGTAAATGAACCTGTGGTTTGACCGGCGGGAATGGTAATGCTAGTAGGAATTGTACCAGTAAAGTCGGCAGCAGTTGCAGTTCCAGAGAGTGCAACATTTACTGTTTGATTCCCGACAACTGCTTGAGATGCTGTGGCGGTGACGGTGATAACTGGACTTCCGGTTTCTGTAGTTGTGACTGGAGAAACGGAGAGGTTTACTGTGGGGAAGTCGTTGTCGGTAATGGCAACGTCACCTGTTGTCGTAGTTCCGAGTGTGATACCGCT
>NZ_JAUBVR010000012.1:0-70306 GCF_036705955.1 Microcoleus sp. A6-C6
ACTTTTTCGTAACTCATTTTTGATGCGTTGAACTTCTATTTATTTGACAATTATATCAGACTTTCGCAGGAGGTCTAGTCAATACGGTTCACTTAACACTATTTATGCCCCGGAGATCCCCCTAAATCCCCCGAAAGCAACGGGGACTTTGAGAGCTTTCTTGTCCCACCCCCTACTCCCCTTTTTAATGGGTGTGCCAAGGAGATCTGTCTTAAGTGAACCGTATTGAGCTATCAGTTCGATAATCGGAAATTCTGGGAAGATTCGGCTATTTAAACAATTATAGCGGTTATCAAAAAAGTGAGGAGAGCCTCATGCCCTATGCGCTATGCCCTATGCCCTATGCCCTATGCCCTATGCCGTTCGCGTACCTCATTTTTTTGAGAAAAGCTATACCATATCCTAGGGATGAATCTGGCTCAAAATCACCCGCAATCTGTCATAATCATCCTTCAACAAAACACTTAAATTCCTCCCGGCTTCTACCAACCAAGCTCGATCGCGCATCCGCAACTGATAAATCTCTCGAATCGTCGCCGCCGCCAGTGCATCCACAGGCGCATTAGTCACCCCCAGCAGCGTCCTCAAAAAATCCAACTGCACCGTAAAATCAATCACCTCATCCGATTCGCAGCGATAAACCGCCTGGTGAATTTGCGGCGGGCGTGGCGGCAAATACTGATAAATTGTACCCCTCGATTGGCCGTGGCCGTTGAACCTTTCCGGTGGCTTCTCAAACCCCACAATCGCCACTCTAAACTCGGTTTTGAGCATCGCAAAAATCTGCGGTTGTTCTTCCCGCAACTCTTCTAGGGACAAACCCAAGGCGCGGGCTCTGTGCACGGAGTCGATCGGGCTAGTGGTAGCATGATAAACCACGCCATAGATTTGATTTTTTGACTCTTCATCTTCCGCCTTCACCCAACTCCCAAAAGGCGGCATCGCCGGAAAACTCAAGTCTTCCGGTTCCAAACATTGAGCCAAAAACTCCGAAGTTGCTGTCTCGATGACTTCAGCAATGCGATCGGGATGGCGCTCTTTTGTGCCAAATTGGGGTAAAGGTAAACGCATAGTTTAGTCAGTTGACAGTTATTATTTTTGAATCTCTCCCAATAATCAGTAACCAATAATTACTGACTACTGATTACTGACTATTGACTACTGACTAATTACTATTTCGCGCGGCCAGCCGTAGCATCCACGAGATCCAACTGCGAAAGGCGGAACGTGATCAGCTTGTCCCAATTGCCACCTTCAAACAGTACCGCGACTTTCCCGTCGGTAACTCGCTGCACAAGTCCTTGAAAGCCGTAGTAAATCTCGCCCTTATCTTTAACTCGAACTGCCGAACCTGGAAAAATCATAATTGTTTCAAAGTTAAGTTTGACTGTTTATAGTTTACCGTTTCTGGTTTCTAGGACGCACTGCGACTCTGAGAAACCGGGTTTTTATCAATTCTAGGGCTGCAACCTGTGTTTTTTCCTAAAAAACCCGGTTTCTCGACACCCGTGCGTCCTGGACTAACTTTGTTAAGCTAGGGCTGCTACAGAAACCTTACCAGCAATCCGACCCGCGATCGCCCGCAACTCCCTCGCCGAAGCAGAACCCGGTTGTCCCACCACAATTGGCACACCCGAATCACCACCTTCCCGCAGCGGAATTTCCAGCGGAATGCGGCCTAACAGCGGCACTCCCAACTCAGCAGCCGTCCTTTCCCCGCCGCCGGAACCGAAAATATCATATTGCTTGTCAGGCATATCCGGCGGCACAAAATAGCTCATGTTTTCCACAATTCCCAATACCGAGACTCCCAACTGCTGGAACATCTTCAACCCCTTGCGCGAATCCAACAAAGCCACCGTCTGCGGAGTCGTCACAATCACCACACCAGCCATCGGCACCGCTTGGGCCATTGTCAACTGTGCGTCTCCAGTACCCGGAGGCATATCAACAATCAGATAGTCTAAATCGCCCCAATTCACCTGATAGAGGAATTGTCGGATGATCCCGTTCAACATCGGGCCGCGCCAAATCACAGGTTGGTCTTTCTCAATTAAAAATGCCATCGACACCAATTTGACGCCGTAGTTGAAAGCCGGTTCGAGGCTTTCCCCGCTTTTTCCGTCCCTCACCATCACTTTCGCGTCCCCCAAACCCAACATATTTGGGTCGTTGGGCCCATAAATATCGGCATCGAGTAAACCCACCTTAGCGCCAGTTTGCGCCAGTGCTACAGCTACATTTACCGCCACCGTGCTTTTGCCAACGCCGCCTTTGCCGCTGGAAATGGCGATAATATTTTTGACTCCTTCTATGCCTTGGCGATCGACCATTCCCTTCTGCTGCGGCGTCTCCGCTGTCACCTCCACGGTCACTTTTTCGACTCCTGGCAACTGTTTGACAGCTTTTTGGCAATCTTCGACAATAAATTCTCGCAGCGGGCAAGCAGGCGTTGTCAGCACTAAAGTAAAACTGACGACACCGCCGTCAATTTTAATGTTACGAATCATGTTCAATTCCACCAAACTCTTTTGCAGTTCGGGGTCTTGCACGGGTCGCAGGATTTCTAAGACTGAACTAATATCGAGTGTATTGGGCATTGTGTTCTCCACCATAGCTCTGCAATTGGGTTAGCGAATTTTCGATCGCAGGTTTAAGTATATTTTTGTTGCTATTTTTTAATGTATCTTCATTGCGATCATTTGCAGACCTACGGTGGCATAATTACATGGCGACTGGATTTGGGAATCATCGCCCATCTCAGACTTAAATCTGACAACAGAAATTTTATGACAGTTTCTACAACACTTAAAACAGCCACTTCCCCGTTTTTGCCGCCCGCTGATTCTAGAGCTAGAGTCAGCCAATTTATGAAAAGCCTACAAGACGAAATTTGTCAATCCCTCGAACAGCTCGACTGTGGTGGCAAATTTAAAGAGGACTCTTGGGAACGCTCCGAAGGCGGGGGCGGACGTTCTCGCGTCATGCGCGAAGGCAATGTGTTTGAACAAGGCGGAGTTAATTTTTCCCAAGTTTGGGGCGAAAGTTTGCCGGCTTTGATTCTTGCGAAGCACCCAGAAGCGGCCGGTCACGATTTTTACGCCACTGGGACTTCGATGGTGCTGCACCCCCGCAATCCTTATTTGCCTACGGTTCACCTCAATTACCGCTATTTTGAGGCTGGGCCGATTTGGTGGTTTGGCGGCGGTGTGGATTTGACTCCTTATTACCCGTTGGCTGAGGATGCAGCTCATTTTCACAAAACTCTGAAAGCAGCTTGCGACAAACACCACTCGGACTATTATCCGACTTTTAAACTCTGGTGCGACGAATATTTCTATCTCCCACACCGCCAAGAAACTCGCGGCGTGGGCGGCCTGTTTTTTGACTACCAAAGCGCTCAAGGCGCGCTTTACCGCGACCATAACGTCAAAGGCAAAGCCGCTGAGTACAGCAAGAATGCCGGCAACCCGGAACCCCGAAGCTGGGAGTCGCTGTTCGCCTTCGTACAGGACTGCGGCCGCGCATTTTTGCCGGCTTACACCCCAATTGTTGAAAAGCATCGATCGAAAGCATACGGCGATCGCGAGCGCGATTTCCAACTTTATCGCCGCGGCCGTTACGTTGAATTTAACTTAGTGTACGATCGGGGCACGACCTTTGGCTTACAGACCAACGGACGCACCGAATCGATTCTGATGTCCCTGCCGCCTCTGGTACGCTGGGAATATTGCTTCGAGCCAGAACCCAACTCTCCAGAAGCCGAACTCTACTCCAAATTCTTAAAACCCCAAGATTGGGCGAATTGGATGCCTCAGCAGTCACCGACCTGAGTTAAACTACTGAGAAAGTAACCACCGCGATAAATAGTAATAATTTTGAGGGAAGGGTCAGTGATTCATATTGATCAAAAAACCCACACGCTTCAAGACGGTACAACAGTTATCGTCTTAGCACCGACAGGACGGTTGGACATCACGACAGCTTGGCAATTCCGCCTCAAGTTGCAAGAGTGTATTTCCAAACTCAGCCGTCATGTCGTCGTGAATCTTGGTCAGGTAAACTTTATCGATAGTTCTGGCCTGACCTCGTTGGTAGCCGGTATGCGCGATGCGGATAAAGTTAAGGGCAGTTTCCGCATTTGCAATGTTCATCCAGAAGCCAAACTGGTGTTTGAAGTCACCATGATGGATTCTGTGTTTGAAATCTTTGACACGGAAGAAGAAGCTCTAGAGGGGGTGCCACGCGCAAGTTAAGAAGACCGGGCGGTTGAAACCGCGTCTAGACAAACAAAACCTGCCTCCGCAGGTTGAAGAAAACCGGGCGATTGAAATCGCGTCTAGACAAACAAAACCTGCCTCCGCAGGTTGAAGACCGGGCGGTGAAAATTACGTCATCGAAAAATTGGGCGGAGCGTAGCGGAGGGTTGAAACCTCCCCCCTTTTAGGGGGACTTTTAGTCTCTAATTAAAAGTCTACCGCAGGGCTTGCGGGAGGCAATAGCCAAAGCCTGTGGAGCGAGCATAAGACCGGAAAACCCTTCGGGAGGTGGAGGCAGTTGCAATGAAACAGGAACCCAAATAGCGATGTTTGGGAATCGCCGCACTTTTAGGGCGGTGAGAATGTCAACTTCTTCTTTAGTCCGCGGAGGCGGACTTTGTTTTTGTAGGCGCGGTTTCAACCGTACGTCCGATCTTTGTTTGTTTAGAGGCGGTTTCAACCGCCGTCCGATCTGATCCCAAGCGTATTAGCCAATATTTCAGAAGCAAAATCCTGACGCTTCACAAATCTAAAAGGGCCCATTAAAGCTCCCCAGATAGCCTTGCCTGTCGTGGGGCTTATTCCTTTGTCATAGCTGAGAAATTCCTCCTCTGCGGCTTCAAACCCCAAGTCTACTTGGTAACTTTGCCCGCCGTAGGTAAATCCACAACGAGTTCCCTCCGGCAGAGATGCCCGAAAACGATAGCGATTTGAGCCTAAATTTTGCACCGCAATGGAAAGAGTGCAACCGGGGAGAAGTTCGATTTGCTCGCCCTTGAGTTTTGCCAGTAAGTCGGGGTTGCGACCGGCTCCTTTGACGGTTTCGATATCCTTAAACATATAATACTGAGCTTCTATAAGTCCCGGTGCTGTCTTCACGTGCCTCAGTTGCACGATTCGCGGGCGGTAGGGCTTGTCTAATTCCAGAATGTTGGCTTGTTCGGCAAACAGGGCAATGCTGGGTTCGGAAAATAGAGGCACGGGCAATGGTCTTTGCCAGAAACGCAGGTGAACGTACCAAGCCGGGTCTGCTAGGGCTTGTTCCCGGTTGTCAAATTCACCGGCCATGTACTGGGCTAACGTTCTTAGTTCAGGAGAAATTGTCATTTTTGTGGGATTTTTGAGGATTTGGGCTTGACATTAAAAATTTATTGTGATATGGCTGGCGAGAGATGGGCTGGACAAGTCAAAAGATTAGATTTCTGAGCGATCCCAGCTAAGCTATGATTGTAAAGATACTTGGCTTTTGTCCTCGTAGTGCGACCTATTAATTGTTGCTGCCGATCGCCCGCAAAATCTTTTTCATAAAATTTTGTCTGTCTTCCCGGCTGCTGCACTTTGAAAAAAACTGGCAAATTTTGTCAGCGCGATCGCCAATCGACTCCCCCGACTTTACTCATGCCGCGCTCGCCCATAGGCTGCGGCAAAATTATTTATCTATAAAACTCAGGTGAACAATAACCGTACTGTTTCAGATACTAAGCGAAGTTTCTATACGATTCACACTCGACCAATTAACTCAATTTACCGTCGAGTGGTGGAAGAGTTGATGGTAGAAATGCACTTGCTTTTGGCGAATGTCGATTTTCAATACGACCCGATTTATGCTTTGGGTGTGGTGACAGCTTTCGATCGATTCATGCTCGGTTACGCCCCAGAAGCAGATAGACTTTCGATTTTTAACGCTTTGTGCAAGTCCCTAGAAGACGATCCCGATCGCTACAAGCAAGACGCTCACAGATTGGAAAGCTTGGCCGAGCGACTTTCCGGGTCTGAGTTGCTGTCGTGGCTCGATCGCTCAACCAGCTTTGAGGATACAGGAGATTTGCAAGCGTCTTTAGGGGCGATCGCCAGCAACGCTCAATTTAAGTACAGTCGCTTATTTGCGATCGGCTTGTTTTCGCTGTTAGAAAAAGCTGACCCCGAAATGGTAAAAGACCAAGAAACGCGAAATGGCGCGATCGCCAAAATCAGTGCGGCCTTGCACCTCCCTCAAGACAAAGTTAGCAAAGATTTAGATTTGTACCGGAGCAATTTGGAAAAAATGGCCCAAGCGCGAATCGTGCTTCAAGATGTCATCCAAGCGGAACGGAAAAAACGTGAAAAGCGAGAAATAAAAGTTACTGCCGCCCCCTCAGCAGACTCTTCTGAGAGCAATAATTAATCGTTTGAAGTCATTGGTCATTGGTCATTAGTCGTCAGTCGTCAGTCGTCAGTCGTCAGTCAGAGGGAAGAGAGAAGAAGGAAAAGGGAATTGTTTGTTTTAGGTAACAAACCAAGAAAACTCTTAAAAATTTTTTTCTTTAATTATGACGAAGGCATTCTGATGAATCCCTTCTGCTTTCTGGCTTCTGCGGATCAATGAATGTTTGTGGCTCACAAATTAAAAATCCCGCTTTCTGAATAGAGCGGGATCGACTTAACCAAAATAGAGCTGTTGGAGGTGGTACTACGGCTGGAGTTCAAAGTTAACAGCGTTAGCTTGCAGCCAATTGCTGAGATTAGACAGAACTTCGCTTCCAGAAGACTTGCCCAAAGCTGTGGGGTGGACGGGATCTGGTCTGTCCAAGTTGCGGTCGATCGCTGCATTGACTTCTTTGGAAATCAAATCGTGAAGTTGTTCTTTAGCCCTAGCCCTTTGAAAGTGAGCTCCCTCTTCCGTCGTAGCGTACAGAGGCGGCAGCCTATTTAAAGCATAAGCTGCAATATCTCCTACATCCAAATTCAGCTCGCTCGTCGCTTCAATTTCTGCCACCCTAGCGATCGCATCGCTGAGCACCAACTCTTCCATCACATTGATGAACTGTTTGCGTGGCAAAACCACAACTTCCCCAGTCAACAAAGCTCCCATCAGGCGATCGAGAGCCATGTACTCTTCGATCGACAATTCAGAAGCCGTATTGCAGATCCGTCCCACTTCAGCTTCCATAGCCGGCGTTAAATAGCCGTCTTGCAAAGCCTGTTCAACAATTTTTTCAATACTCATATATGCTTCCCGCTCAACGGCATCATTAATACAGTTTTGTTTTTTAAAGACGCAATTGCTGGCGTCTTCAGATTCGAGTTTCGATGGTGGAGTTGAGAATTTTCATACAAATCCTAACTCAATACCGATCGCCTAGAACACTTATCTGTGTACCCCAGCCACAAACTTACCCCATAATTGACCGTTAAATTCGTCAAAATCGGTAAAAAGTCCTACTCAATTCCCTGAAGCCGCCAAGGTACCGGATCGATCGACTGCCCGTGCACATAAAGTCCCCAGTGCAGGTGAGGGCCTGTCGCAGCCCCCGTTGACCCCAGAGCACCAATTACTTGACCCGCTTTTACGAAATCACCTTCCTTGACATCAATCCGGCTGAGGTGCATCAAAATACTTGCTACCCCTTGACCGTGGTCGATACCAACCACATTACCGTGGATTTTGAACCCTTGGGATTCCCGTCCCACGAGAGAAACCCTACCAGCGGCCGGTGCGACTACAGGGGAACCGTAAGCGCCGCCGTAATCCACGCCACGGTGGTAGTAGTCTTTAGCAAATACTCCATTATAGTATCGCTGCACGCCGTAAATAGTGGTAACTTCGCCAGAGTTAGGGCGCAATAATTTGCCATCCCAAAATTTTTCGGGTGTCACCAGTGCTTTAAAGGCGTCCACGGGATCGAATTCGGCATCTGTACCTTCTTCGTCTTTACCGGGTGGCAGCCAGATGGATTGAGTGGGAAAATCTCGATCGCGCACTTGCACGTTCAACTTCTGCACTTGTCCGTCACCGGAGACTTGCAGAAGGCGGGCACCGGGTTTCTCTACCGGCGTCGTCGGTAGCAGGGCCCGAAAGCGGCCGTTGCCGATCGGAAACGCGGGGTAGTTTTTCTGCTGTAAAGAAACTGTTGGAGTTTCCCCGCCGTTACCGTCAACCTGAATGATTACTGACAGCGTATCTCCCAGTTCGGGATTTTGTGGTGTTACGACTACCTGCAAAGCTTGCACCGGCAGGGCCAAACTCAGAAAGCCGGCCACCATAGGCGCGATCGAACTTATCGTTAGCTTATTTGCTTTCAACTGTCGCCACCGGGAAATAGCACCCACAGATATGTTCGCACTTTGCCCGCAGTTGCCTCGATTCACAGTCATGAGCATAGTTAGGCTTCCTTAACCTTTGTCAAGCTAATGTTACACAAAGCTGGCAAATTTAGCACTTTTTTTGTGATCCGATAGCCTCAGATGTAGGGTGCGTCGGGATCGCCAATATTCGCATCAAATCGACAATCTCACCCCGACGCACCACACAATTAGCCTGCTTGTGTCTTTGGAAGGCTCATTTTTTCAACTATATTTTTCCGCAGATAAACCGTCAGAGGTTTTTCGATCAAAGAGTAGAATATGCAGCCGACAACTACGGCAAACAATGCCACCAGAGCCGGAGCAAAGAAACCGTCGAAATATTTTCCTAAATTCGCCTTTTGCACAATTTTTGTACTTGCTGATATCACTGGGCTGTGGAGCAGAAATATTGAATATGAGGCATCGCCTAGGAAGATGAAAAGAGCAGGAATTCTCGGAGAATCCTTAAGGTCGATCGAACTTGCAGCAACGATCAACAGAGCGGCCAGCACTGCAAAAGTTTGGATCCGATCGAACTCAATGTTGCCCCAAGCTACCAGTATTGCTAATATAAGATATCCTAAATTGGCTATCCCAAATAATAACCATCTGTAATTGGTAATTTTATTGTTATATTTAATCACTATATAAGCAGCCAATCCACCCAAAACAAATTCTAGATTCATATTACCAAATACTAGATTTAGTAAGAAAAAAGTATCGGAAAATTGTATGACTTTAGAAAAATGTAGAAGTGTAATCAATAGCCAAGCCAAAAGTATAGGCACTGACTGTTTAGGCTTGAACCAGATAGCTATGCTGAACAATACGTAAAAATACATTTCGTAAACTAAAGTCCAACCTACATCCAGAATCGGCTTGTCATTTTGAGGAATCAAGAGCAGCGACAGAATTATCTTTCCAAAATTTAAATCTTGAGCATTAGCAAAACCGGGAATAACTAGAAAGAAACACAAAACTATCAGAGTAATTATCCAGTAGATCGGGTAAATTCGGACGCAGCGCTTGACTAAAAATGATTTTAACTGGTCTTTTTTCCCGATCGCCGATCGATGAACATACACCATGATAAAACCGCTCAATACAAAAAAGTAATCAACACCACTCCAGCCAGCCTGAAATAGATTAAAAAAAGTAACTTGATTTAATCTCTCCGTGCTCATCTGGTTGACATGAAACATTACCACCAATAACGCCCCAATCCCTCGATAAACTTGCAAGAGATTGAGCTTTTTGTGAGGAGTAGAACTCTTTGTCATGAAAAAATACCTTGTTCAACAGTGGCAGTTGGGCTTGCTACTCAACTATAATCAACGCCCCCAACATAGTCAACACATTAAACACTATAATATAACTTTACACTTTTTTCATAAAGTTGTGCAAGAAGACTTCCGACTGATCGTTGACTTAGTTATAGTTCTCGCTGCTGCCGCAGCAGGAGGACTCTTTGCATCGCTGTTGCGACAGCCGGTAATTCTCGGATACCTCCTGGGAGGGATCGTAATTGGGCCGGCTGGTTTGGGGCTGATTAAAGAATTAATTCAGGTAGACACCCTCGCTGAATTCGGTGTTGCCTTTCTGTTGTTTGCTTTGGGAGTAGAGTTTTCCTTTGCCGAATTAAATCGAGTTAAAGCAATTAGTCTGGGCGGGGGGGGCTTGCAAATTGTGCTGACGATCGCCTTTACTACTGCAATTTCCTTAGCCGTAGGCTGGGTAGAATCCCCCGCCCAAGGCGTGTTTTTAGGGTCGATTCTGTCGCTTTCCTCGACAGCAGTTGTACTCAAATGCTTGATGGAACGCAATGAAGGCGGTACTTCCCACGGGCAAGTCATGCTGGGAATCTTGGTAGTTCAAGATTTGGCTTTGGGGCTAATGCTGGCAGTTTTGCCGGCCCTCAATCAGCCCGCAGAGGCGATCGGCATGACGGTAGTCTGGGCTCTGGTGCGGATCAGTTTATTTGCTGCTGGTGCAGTAGTGGCCGGCATTTGGATCGTACCGCAATTGCTGCGCTACCTCGCGAGAACGGAAAGCCGGGAACTGTTTTTGCTGGGAGTTGTGGTTTTGGCTTTAGGGATTGCGCTGCTGACAGAATATCTGGGCTTCTCGATCGAGATGGGCGCCTTTGTGGCGGGTTTAATGATTTCGGAGGTGGAATATGCCGACCAAACTCTAACTTACGTTGAGCCTTTGCGAGATATTTTTGCATCCTTATTTTTTGTCACCATCGGAATGTTAATCGACCCGATGTTTCTCTGGAGCCATCTAGAATTAATTCTCGGACTGGTATTTCTAGTATTTGTCGGCAAATTCTTGATAATCACGCCGCTCGTTCGACTATTTGGTTATCCGCTAAAAACAGCATTGATCGTAGGTTTGGGCTTAGCTCAAATCGGAGAATTCTCCTTTGTACTCGCTAGTTCCGGTCAAATGATGGGACTGGTTTCGCGAGAAGTTTATCTATTAATTTTAGGAACGACAGCAGTCACCTTGGTGCTGACTCCGTTTGTATTGAGAAGCGTGCCGCAATTATTGAATTGGGCGGAAAATTTCGGGCCTTTGCAGCGATATTTTGACGAAACATCTCAACCTGTGGAAATCGCGGAAAATTTGCCGGAACAAAATCATGTTGTGATTTGCGGCTACGGGCGAGTTGGCAGAAATTTAGTCAAAATGCTGCAGGGCCGCAACTGTTCAATTGTGGTGATCGATGAGTCAGAAAGGAGAATTCAAGATTGCAGAGTGCTAGGAATTCCCTACATTTACGGGAATGCTGCTAGCTTGCACGTCTTGGAATCTGCCGGGATCGAACGGGCCGCTTCAATGGCGATCGCCCTTCCCGATCCCATGAGCACTCGCTTGTGTCTGAAGCGGGCTTTAGAATTAGTTCCAGATTTGGATATTGTCGTGCAGGCCAACAAAGATAAAGATATCGAACTGCTTTACCAACTGGGGGCGTGGGAAGTTGTGCAGCCGGAGTTTGAGGCTAGTTTAGAACTGTCTGCCCACTTGCTGGCTGGCATGGGCGTCTCAACAATGGCAATTGGACGGGAAGTGCAGCAAATTCGCAGCAGCCGTTATCTGGAATTGCGGCCAGCGCGCGAACCTTTGGCGATTTCGCGGGATTTGAAGGTGGCCGTTCAAGATATGAACAGCGAGTGGTACAACTTGCCGCAGGGTTCTCCTATCGCCAGCATGACTCTGGAAGAAACTAACTTGCGACAGTTGACAGGGGTCAGCGTAATGGCGATCGTCCGCCAAGATGGCGAGGAAATTGATTATCCCAACGGCAAGACAGCTTTGCAGTCTGGCGATCGAGTTTTGGTAGTGGGAGAACCGGAAGAAATCATCAGCTTTGAGTTGCTGGCGAAGGGCGAAGTTGCAGTGCCGCAGGGCGGTAGTTCTTGCCAGTGGCTGAGGCTGCCAGCCAACAGCCTTTGGGCGGGCAAAAAACTGTCAGAGGTAGATTTGCTGATCCAGTACGGGGTGCAGGTGCGGGCAATCCGCCGGGAGGGGAAATTTACTCGCTGGCCGGACGCAACTACCAGTTTGCAAGAGGGCGATCGTTTGTTACTGTGTGGGGGCTTCTACGAGCTCGGTTTGATGCAGCGGACTGCCTCACCGCCAGTTCGGCAACCAGCCTTAAAGCTGCCTTTTCTCACCGCCCAAGTCAGCGAAAAGCTGTTTAGCGATTAGTCAGTTGGCAGTTGGCAGTTGGCAGTTGGCAGTTGGCAGTTGTCAGTTGACAGTTGACAGTTGACAGTTGACATTAGTCAGAAGGAAGAAGGAAGACGGAAGACGGAATACGGAAGACGGAAGACGGAAGACGGAAGACGGAAGACGGAAGAAGAAAGAAGGAAGACGGAAGAGGGAATATTTTCCCCCTCTCCCCATCTCCCCCTCTCCCCATCTCCCCATCTCCCCATCTCCCCCTCTCCCCATCTCCCCCTCTCCCCCTCTTCCCATCTCCTCACTTGTTGGGTTTAATATAGGCAATTGCCGATCGCGAAATCATAATTTGTGTTTCTGAGGGATCTAGGAGGCAAAGACAGCTATTGTCCTGCCAAAAAATTCTGCCGGCTAGCAAGTCGCCGGTCATGAGTTTGATCTCTACCTGTTCTTTTTCTTTGATGTAGCTTTGTATTAAGCGAATGCTGGGCAATCCGGTCTCAAATTCAGACATACTGGGAAATGGGTAATTTGGTCATTGGTCATTGGTCATTAGTCATTAGTCATTAGTCGTAGGGTGGCCAACTGAGGAGTGAGGATTGAGAACTAATGACATCCGGGCGGGACGCAACTGGCAAATGAGTAATGACTTAATGACTTTATGCAGTGTATCAACTAATCAGTTTTAACCAAAAGAGGTTTGTTTTTATGCCGATCGAGTTTGCGAAGTATCACGGCCTGGGCAATGATTTTATTCTGATTGACAACCGCCACTCCTCAGAACCAGTTTTAACACCAGAACAAGCTGTCGAAATGTGCGATCGACATTTTGGCATTGGCGCAGACGGCGTGATTTTTGCTCTTCCGGGTCAAAACGGCACTGACTATACGATGCGGATTTTTAATTCCGACGGTTCGGAACCGGAAATGTGCGGCAATGGGATTCGCTGTTTGGCTAAGTTTATCGCTGATTTGGAAGGTGAGAAGGCAAAAACTGACTACCGCATCCACACTCTGGCGGGTGTGATTAGCCCGGAATTGCGATCGGACGGTCAAGTTAAGGTGGATATGGGAGTTCCCCGGCTTCTGGCTGCGGAAATTCCGACAACTTTAGCTGCACCGGATGCGAAAGTGATAGATGTGCCGATCGATGTTGCCGGTAAATCTTGGTCTGTTACCTGCGTTAGCATGGGTAATCCTCACTGCATTACTTTTGTAGACGATGTTTCGGCTGTTGCTTTAGAAAATGTCGGACCTCAATTCGAGCACCACCCGGTCTTCCCGCAGCGTACCAATACGGAATTTATTCAAGTTATACGATCGAACTACGTAAAAATGCGGGTGTGGGAAAGGGGCGCAGGTGTTACTCTAGCTTGTGGGACTGGTGCTTGTGCTGCTGTGGTGGCTGGGGTGTTGGTCGGGAAGTGCGATCGGGCAACTGCTGTTGAACTCCCCGGCGGCGTTTTGGAAATCGAATGGGCAGAAGTTTCTGGGCGGATTTACATGACTGGGCCGGCACAGCGAGTATTTACTGGCTGTCAGTAGTCTGTTGACAGTTGACAGTTGTCATTAGTCCTTGGTCATTAGTTTTTGGTCATTAGTCTTTGGTCATTAGTCAGAAGCAGTTTTTGGTGGAATTGACAAATAAGAAAAATTCTTGAATTCAAAATTTTTCTTTACTTTTTTAATTATGAAGAATGCTGAATGACTAATGCCCTGCGCCTTCTGAAGTCATTGGCTGAAGACTACTGACTAATGACTACTGACTAATGACCAATGACAACTGACTAAAATCTAAAATCTAAAATCTAAAATTTACTAGGTGAATGTGCATGGCTGGAGGTATTTATCTGATTCAGGACGACGACAGGCTGGTAGAAATGATGGAACAGCCCTACGACTCGGAAGACCAGTTACAAGACTTGCTAGTAACTTATCCTAACTTGATCGCCGGAGACCAAATCGATCGCGCGACGGCGCGGAGGTGGCTGTTAATTTCGCGGGAAGCAGCAACGCCCACGGATGAGGAAACAGCCGTCCAATGGTCGCTGGATCATTTGTTTCTCGACCAAAATGCCGTTCCTACTTTGGTGGATGTCAGGCGCACTCCTAATGCCGAACTGCGGCAAAAAGTGTTGGGTCAGTCGATCGACTATGCTGCTAATGCGTTGGTTTATTGGCCGATCGATTCTATTATTGCTCTGTTTGAAGCTAATTGTCGCGATCGGGGTCGCGATCCAGAACAGATTTTTGAAGAGTTTCTCGGTGAAGATGTGAATGAAGACCTATTTTGGCAGAAGGTTAAAACTAATTTGCAAGCGGGTAAAGTTCGCCTAGTATTTGTAGCTGACGAGATTTCCGCTGAAATGCGCCGAGTTGTGGAATTTCTCAACGAACAAATGGATCCGGTTGAAGTTTTAGCCCTGGAAATTAAGCAATATGTCAGTGAAGATGGTTTAAAAACATTGGTTCCCAGAGTCATCGGTCAGACAGCAGAAGCACAGCAGAAAAAATCCAGCACAACTCGCGAAAGAAGACGCTGGGATGAATTGTCATTTTTTGCCGAAATCAAGGCTAGAAGGGGCGCAGATGAGGCGCGAATCGCAAAATCCATATACCTTTGGGCGAAAAATCAAGAACCCGAAATTCAAATCAATTGGGGAACGGGGGACACCTACGGCGGTTTTGCCGCCGGGTTGCATCACAGGGGAAAAAAACTATATCAGTTATTCACTGTAGATATTGCTGGCAGAATGGAGATTTCTGCTGACAATTATGGTTCCCAGCCGCCGTTTAATGCAGAACAAAATTGGCTGGAATTGAGAAACAAGCTGAGTTCGATCGGTCTCTCGCTACCTACAGAACCTGGAGAGAGAAGGTCTCCGAGTCTGGCTTTATCTACTTTGGAAGACGAATTTGCCCTCCAGCAAGTTATGGAAACTTTTGGCTGGGCGATCGAGCAAATTAAAACGTTATAGTCATTGGTCAGTAGTCAGTAGTCAGTAGTCAGCAGTCAGTAGTCATTGGTTATTAATTGTTGGCTGACGTTATTTGTCCGATGTCTTGATTCTACAGTTATTAGTTGTTTGCTGCTGACCAATGACCAATGACCAATGACCAATGACTACTGACCAATGACTATTGATAGCGAATATTAGCTTGTTTCAAGCGTCGCAAAGCTTCTCCCAGCCGATCGCAATCAGCAATCAAACTAATCCTCACATATCCTTCGCCGCCAGGGCCGAAAGCATTACCAGGAGTCACTACAACACCCGTTTGCTGCAAAACATTCAAAGCAAAATCCGTCGAACTCATCCCCGGAGTGCAAGGAACCCAGAGATACATTGCAGCCAGAGGTTTAGGAATATTCCACCCCAATTCTGCCAGTCCTGCAACCATAAAATCGCGGCGAGTGCGGTAGCGTTGCTGAACTTCGTGCAAGTAACTATCGGGCAATTGCAGTGCTGTTTCTGCTGCTGTTTGCAAAGCGGAAAATATACCGTAATCTAGGTTAGTTTTTAAGGTTCGTAAACCTTGAATTATCTTGCTGTTTCCTACGACAAAACCAACTCGCCAACCTGCCATGTTATAGGTTTTTGACATCGTATGAAATTCGACGCCGATTTCTTTGCCGCCGGGAATTTCTAATAAACTTGTCGGTTGATAGCCGTCAAAGGCTAACTCCGCATAACACAAGTCATGAACCAGTAATATTTGATGTTTGTGGGCGAAAGCAACAATATCTTTGTAAAATTCGCGGGGGGCGGTGGCTCCGGTCGGATTGCTGGGATAATTAAAGTAGAGTATTTTGGCTTGTTCGGCTACGCTGTCGGGAATCGAACCTAAGTCAATTACCCAGTCATTTTCGGGTTTGAGGATGATGTTATGAACTTTGGCACCGGCGATAATCGGGCCGCGAAATAATACCGGATAAGCGGGACTCGGTACTAATACTAAGTCGCCGGGATTGATGTAGGCGATCGCAAAATGTGCTAAACCTTCTTTGGAACCCAATAAAGGCAATGCTTCGCTTTCTGGATCGAGTTCAACATTGTAGCGGCGGCTGTACCATTTGGTAATTGTGCGGCGAAAACTAGCAGTTCCTTCAAAGGGTGGATAGCCGTGATTTGCAGGATTTTGGATGGCTGCGACGGCGGCTTCTACTACTGGTTGAGGAGTGGCACCGTCGGGGTTTCCCATTCCTAAGTCTATTAAATCTAGTCCTTGTTCGCGGGCGCGGGCTTTGAGTTCGTCGAGACGGGCAAATACGTAGGGCGGTAGTGTTTGCAACCTGTCAGCAGGGCTAATCCAATCCAAAGTCATTTGTTTTTTGTCAGTTGTCAGTTTTCCTGGTTTGTAGTCAGGACTTCAGTCCTTTCTAGCAGAATACGGTTTAGTTAACACCCGGAGATCCCCCTAAATCCTCCTTGGGGGACTTTGAGAATACTCTTGTCCTCCCTTTCTTAAGGTGGGTTAGGGGGGATCGGACTTAACGGAACCGTATTGCTTTCTAGCACGGTTTTTTCAGGACTTTAGTCCTTACTACAAAAGGTTTTAATGCTTGATTTTCAATTCTCCCACAGGTGCGGTAGTAGAAACCATCGCCGCCATTAATTGTTCGGGTACGACTTTAAACGGCAGTCTGTGGATGTCAGAGTCGGGATTGCAGGCTATGTCGGCGGCCTGCTGCAATTGTGTGAGGCTAATTTCTCCGAGTCCTAGATTGTCTAAAGTTTGGGGCAATCCAATCTCGCTGTAAAATTTGAGCAGTTGCTGTCTGGCGGTGGCTGCGAGTTGATTGTTTTGCAGCATTTCTTCTAATCGCAGTTGCACTAAAATGCCGTAGGCGACTTTTTCTCCGTGCAATGTGCCGTGACTTGCTAATAGATGAGTTAGGCCGTTGTGGACGGCGTGGGCGGCGACGGTGCGACATTGGGCTCCGCCGATGCCGCCGATTACTCCTGCTAGCAATACGGCTGCGTCTGTGACTTCTTGCCAGATTTCGCTACCGGGTTCTTTGAGGGCGGCGGCTGATTTTTGGAATAAGATATCGCGCAGGATTCTAGCTTGTTGGACTGCGGCAATTATCATTGTTTGTTCGGAGTGTCCGCTGCTGACTGATGCTTCGTACCATTTGGCGATCGCATCTCCAATTCCTGCTACTAATGTTCGTTCAGGTGCAGTTTGAATTAAGCCGTAGTCGAGTATCAATAAATCGGGACATCTGGCTAATGTGACATCGTATTGGAATGCGCCTTGTTCGGAATAAATGTTAGAAAGGGCTGTCCAAGCGGCGCAGGTGGCTGCTGATGTCGGTATGGTGACAATGGGAATTTGGCACTGATGGGCGAGGAGTTTGGCTGCATCCAAGGCTTTGCCGCCGCCGACGCCGATGATGAAGTCGGCTTGATGGGTTTGGGCGGCTTCGCGGAGGGTTTCGAGGCTGTTTTCGCTGCAATCTTTGCCGTAGTCTATGTACGCGGATTGTAGGGGCGATGCCCCCGTGCTCGCCCTTTCGAGGGTTGGTTGCAGGTAGGGTTGGGCGGCGGCGAGGGAGTTGCTGCCGCCGACGATTAGTGGCCGTTTTCCGAAACGGGCGATCGCCTCTCCGGCTTGTGATAGGGCTTTTTGACCCCGCAATACACGGGCGGGAGCAATTGTCAAGGAATAAATTGCGGTTTTGTTGGTAGTTTTTGTGCTTTGGGTTTGAGTCATCGAACCACTGGATGAGTTACGGGAAGGTTGACGCTTTGCAGGATTGCTGGATTTTCTAGGATAACTCTAACTCGTGTTGGGCGACTTGGTAAGTTTTGTAAAGTTTTTATTAACTATTGTGGTTGGGGTGGGCTGGGGGAGGTTGAAGGGCGATCGGTTCTAGGTGGCGATCGCGAGTATTCACCCAACTGTAGACTTCCAATTCGCTCGTTTTAATGATGTATATTGGATAGTGCTGAAAGGACAGATGCTTTGTTTCAGCATAACAATTGTAGATTGAGGGGCTTTACACTGTTTGATGCGTTCTTTAGTCGATCGCTGTTGTCAAGGAAGGAGCTAGTCACGATATGCTATGCTTTTATACCCGCAACAGGAGATTCCGACGGGAGTAAGAAGAAATTGACATACATGAGCAATTTGCGGTATTTTATAGCTATGTAGCGAAAAGAGCTAAGCGTGCACAGTAGCTGCTGCGGTTGAGCTAGACTGTTATGCAACTCAAAGGAGTTTGGTATGTCAATGAAAGTGTTTTTTCACACTAGAAGCCCGCAGGAACGGGGTTGGTCTAACAACGAAACACGAGAGTTTGCGCAGATTCCCATTGTGGGGGAGTACGTCGCAACTGCGAGCGACAGTCCTTGGTTTTGTGTTCAGCTAGTGGTTCACACGCCTTTTGATTGTGAATTTGACGCAGAGGTGTACGCAGTTGCTGCGGATCACAACGAAGTTCTAGAGATTGCTCAGGCAAATTAAGCGATGACTAAGAAAGTCTCAATTGATTACAATGATATAGCTGCAATTGCCTTTAAATCTGTCCTTCCTCATGGTTGGAGAAGCCTTATCCCTGGTTATGACATATGGAAACTATTGATTGAACCACTAGCTCAGAAGGTTATTGATGCTGCTACTTTAAGTCAGGGGAATGATCTTGAAAATATCAAGGAAATAATTAGATCTGGCAAAGAAAACGGGGTCGATGAATTAGAGATAAAAATTGCCAAAGAAGCAGGTATAAATATTGGTACTAACCTAAATGAACTAGGTATTCCTTGTAATGTGAATTTTAGAGTTGGGTCACAAGGGGAGACTGTTATTAACATAAAGTACAAGTAGAGAGATACAAGTACGAGCATTGCTGAAACTGTAAGTTGTTTGATTTTATCTTAGTAATTAATATATGAGACGAAAAAGAGAAGTTGTAGAAGCACTATTAGAAAGTCTTTCTATCCTGGAAAGATCGCGCGCAGTTAAACTAAATCGTTAGACCGCGAAACTGATAACTAATCAATAATAGAGATTTTTTTTCTATATGACACCACAATCACTTGAACAACTTGTGCAGAAAATTCACGAAGTTCAGAAACTTATGGAGACAGTGGCAACAGGTGAAGCACGTATTCAGGAAAAAGAGGATGAGTATAAGCAGCTATATATGGAAGTGAGATTGAAGCTGGAATCTCTACAAAATGAAGGCCTCAATGTTGACAATCCAAATTCTTTTAGATCGCTGTGGGA
The DNA here is from genome assembly GCF_036705955.1 of Microcoleus sp. A6-C6. NCBI lineage: Bacteria > Bacillati > Cyanobacteriota > Cyanophyceae > Oscillatoriales > Microcoleaceae > Microcoleus > Microcoleus sp. A6-C6. Next base: position 19,281 of record NZ_JAUBVR010000012.1, read on the forward strand.
TTGGTATAGTTACTGGTCCGCTAATTTGGGTAGTTATTCTGAACGTCGTCAGTATGTTCGGGAACTTTACGAAAAGGTTCTCACACCATTTGAAGATACTCTCTACAAGCATGGCGCAAATTCGATATCATCGAGTGAAGAACTAATTGACGACTTGCAGCGCAGGTTAGGTCAGATGATACCTGAACCCCAGACGAGCTTCAAATTCACAATCAATTCTCTGCATCCAAAAATTATTCAGCGATGCCAGCAACAGTTTGAATCTGGAAAGTATGATGATGCAATATTCAATGCGATGAAAACTGTCGAGGAAGAAATTCGAGCTCGTGCATCAGCAGAACCAACTGATCTAGGAGTTAAGCTGGTTTCAAAGGTTATGAGTCCTAATCAACAACCAAAGCTCATTTTTAGTGAAGTAAATTCAGAACAGGACGCAGCACAGTTTATGTACCGAGGCGCAATCGGTAGTTTTAAGAATCCACTCAGCCATCGTTTCTTGGATACCTCTGATCCAATAAAAACTTTTGAGATTCTAGGTTTTGCAAGTTTATTAATGCGTATGCTAGATGGTGTTACAGTTGCATCATCTAGCTCAAATGGTGTCTAACAACGCCCATGCACACCGACCGCAGAGAGTTGATCGGTTATGGTGCAGAGGTTACTAGCGTCCGGTGAACCTGATCGTTACATTTTTCCCGACAGGTGAAACCCGATCGCCCGCAACTTTGATCGATCGCCCGCTCTTTTCCCATATCCTAGAAAAATACAAGCACAGCCAAGGCTGAAACCACCTCGGATCGCCAAATCAGTGCGATCGCGCAGGGAACCATCCCTAGTTGATGATGGTTGTAACAGAATTTGTGGGATTATGATTTCTGTGCAATTAGCCTTCTTGCCTTCATGCCAACGAATGATTCTGACCTACAAATCCAAGCGCGAAGAATTCTAGACGCGATTGCTTTCATTCCTTTTGAGCAATGTCAACCCTTGACCCGTAGGTTTGAGAGCATTCCTGCACGTCCTGGCATTTATGCAATCAGACACAGAACTGATGGATTGCTATACATCGGTAAAACCAAGAGTTTACGAGGTCGCTTCAGTGGCGGGCACAAAGCTTTTTTGTGGGCGTGGCTCGATAAATATAGCGATGAAGACATACGGATTGCAGTACAGACAATTTCTCATTGGGAGAAGCCTGCGTTACTATTGGAGCTAGAAGCCATCATTCTAAGAGCTACTGAACCCCCTTACAACGTCCAAATTCCAACTGAGATGTAAACCCATGCAAGCCAAACTTCAAGAGCAACTTTCCCTCGCTGATGCCGAAGTTATTTTAGGACGTTTTCCTGAACGAATTCGTGCTGCCCTAATTGCTCGTGCTGCTGAAATTGAATACCCAATCGAAGCAGTCATTGAAATGGCGATCGCTAGTTTCCTTGACACAGAGGCATTAGGTTTTGCAGATTGCAAACCAGGACGCGGACAATAACAGCGTCAACTGGCGATCGCGACGGTCTAACAACCCGGTTGGAGCGGACTACCGAAAGATATTGGTGGTGATGAAAAAGTTATTTGTAGCCACTCAACCGGAACGTTACATTTTTATTTTCCCAGATGTGAAACACGATCGCGCTAGCGATGCGGAGCATTATCGCCCGCAACTTCTTGGGAGCGCCCGCCCGTTTCCCATATCCTAGAAAAACAAAGGCACGGCTAAGGCTGAAACCACCTCGGATCGCCGAATCTGTGCGATCGCACAGGAAACCATCCCTAAATGTGCAAAACCAGGCTGGTTTAACGGCTCCACCATCCTGTTTGAACGTAAGTTTTCAGCACCTGTTTGAGTGCTTTGCCTGCTTTTCCCATGCCTCAGATTGTCTCAGAGGGCGATCGTTTTGAGTTTTGCCTCTGTCAGCGAGTAGAGTCCGCTGCAACCAGCCCAAAAGTCGGGTGAAGTTATAGCCTTTCGAGCTCTCATATGAGGTACTATCGGGCATAGGGCATAGGGCATAGGGCATAGGGCATAGGGCATAGGGCATAGGGCATATCTCACTTTTTTGAGAACCGCTATATAAAGATTTTGCGTAAGCCTAGACAAAATTCATTTCGGAGCAAAAATATTTTATGTGGGTAGAGATAACAGCGCTGAATCAAGTCCCAGAATGGGATATTTTAAAGGTAAAAGTTGAGGATACTTCACTGATTTTGAATCGCCAAGGTGCGAATGTCACTTGTTACCGCAATGCTTGCACTCATTTAGAATATCCGATCGACATGGGTAAGGTTGATAACGGCATTATTACCTGTCCGTTTCACAAATATCGGTTCAAGTTAGATACTGGTAAGTGTTTGAATTCACCCGATTCCCTGGAATCTTATCCGGTAAAGATCGAGGGCGATCGCGTTTTTGTCGATATAGATTAGTCATGATTTACCCGGTTTCTGAGTCCCTGGGCGATCGCCAGAAACCGGGTTTCTGCGAGAATTTGGCTATCCTGACCGGAATTTGGTTAAGAAACCCGGTTTCTGAGTCCCTGGGCGATCGCACTTTTCACTCTCAACCTATCACTTTGGCGCGTCGCTGACGGAGAAAAACCGCCAAAAGCCCGATCGCCCCAACGATCAAAAGCAACCATTCTTCCGGTTCAGGAACCCCAGAAACATTCAAAGGATTGCTAGGTTTCGTCAACTCCTCCTTACCAGATTCTACCTTTCTTTCAAATCGATCATTTTTAGCTTCCGCCGCCTTTAGCTGCTCCCTTTGCGCGTCATTAACCAACACAATCATCGAAGAATAAGGCGTCACGACTTTAAAGGTTTTAGCCAGTGAGTGCATGGCATCCAACTGAGTCAACTGATTGGAACTTTTCTCTTTGCTAAGTGCGGTGATTAACTGCCGCGCAGCTATCGGTTTAAAACCTTCATTTTCATCATCTGTAATTTTCGGAACCGCTGCCGCCTTCGGAGTTTTGCTGTAACTCCAAACATAGCCGTCAACAACACTGATTGCAGACTTACCCGATGCTGCTGTCGTCGCCACTCGCTGCATAGCCTCTGTGATATTTGTCGCAACTCCGCCGCCGCTATCTTGAATCAGCTTTAAAGTTCCATCATCATAACCAGGTGGTAAGCCTCCCAAATGCACAGTCCATAGGGGTGAGGGCATGGAAATTGCGTTTTTGCGATCGTCCGATAACTCGTAACTATGCCGATCGCTCACCAAGAATACAGTATCATAACTTTGATCACCGCGTAACTTTGCAAACTGTTGCAGAATATCCTTAAGTTGGATCGTACCATAAAACGTTAACTTTCCCACATCAAAAGTCCGCAAATCTTCCACCAACTTCGGCGGCATTCCCGCAGCACTCGCCACATACAAATCAACCGTATTTGCTTTTACAGTATTCGTTTTCAACCATTCAAAATTCTCCTTAATTTCCTTCATTTCCCCCGCCATACTGCGGGAAGTATCCAGAATCACTGCAAATTTTTTGCCCTGCGGTAGCGAATAATTTGCCTCAACCAGTGGCTTAGCAGAAATCGTATTTTTCCCAGGTAAATTCGCCAGACGCGGTATTGCTTGCTGCTGCGAAACTGCTGGCACAAAAGTCGGCAACCAAGTTTCTTTTGCCTCTTTTCCGCTGTATTTAATATCCTTCCCCGCTATAACCCGACGAGTATTTTGATTCCAAAAAATATTGCGTTTTTCAGCCAAGATTGGCATCGCCCAACCCTGTGCTTGTCGCATGACTTTGTAAGTCAGCCACAAGTGCATTTCCGTCGGCCCGTTATTTTGAGTAAACTCTCGTTTAGGCGGGATTGGAAAAGCTCGCAAACGGTATTGTTTCGGGCCAACTTGTTCGAGCAAAGCCGGATCTACCCTTTCTCTCACCTGCTGGTTGTAAACTTGTTGTGCAGCACCTCTGGGCGATACCGTAAATACAAAACGCTTTTTCAACTCCCCAGTATCGCCCAGCCAAATTCCTGTAACTGCGGCGCTTTCCGGCAGTGAAAAGTAATAGAATACTTCCTGCAAGTTCGGCGTTTGATTTTTGTAAACTTCGTAGAGTTGAACATCAGCCCAATCGCCGTTTTCAGTAACTGTAACTTCTTGCGATTGCAACCATACTTTCTCCTCATTGACATTCAGCAAACCTGCCTTAGCTTCTTCGCGGTTAGATGTTGACTGCACCGCGTGCTTTACTGCTGCTGCGTTGCCTTTTTGAATTTCGGTATCGAAGAATTCAGCGTAGAGTTTTTCGGCTTTTTTAACATCGGCATCAGAGCCTTGATACAAAAACGGCGACATTAAATAATTGTAGCTGTTCTGCACGTTCCGAGCCGCGCGATCGGGCAAACTGAAAGTATTTTTGTACATCTCATAAATGTGGTTGTTTTCTCCCACAGTGCTGAGGTAGCGGTACGGAGATAAATAAGCGTTAACTAAGCCCGATCGAATCATATCAGACTTGGCTAATAAAGTTTGACGCGCAGTATCATTTGCTGCGGGAGTCGCTAGCATTTTTATTGCTTGAATTTGGGGCTGCTGTAGCAAAGCTGCGAAAATCGCCAGCCAAGCCGCCATAACTCCCAAGCTGCCCATGATTGCTTTATTTTTTCCGTATTGGGAAGCAAAACTGTTTAATATTTTGCGCCCGGATTGGATGTAAAGAAAGCCGTAAAGTGAAGGCATTACCACGAATAAGCTGGAGGTAAGACCAAATAGAATGAAGGATAATGGTAGCCACCAAATTATCTCAAATGAACTGTACTTTAGAGAGTCTATCAGTGGTGTCACCCAGCCAAAACTAAAAAATCCAACTATGCTCACAAGTGCGATGGGTAAAGCATAAAACATCAGCAAGGTTGCCGCCCAAGTTCCCACTAACAACATTAAGCTGTGAAATCCTAACTGTATCCACGCACTTCGCTTGTTTCCCAGGAATCCCATCAAACTTGGCTGTTTTTTGCCAGCATCTTGAGATGTTGAAATATCTTCAATATTTTCTTGTTTACCCAAATATCCGTAGAGCATTTCTACTAAAAATGCTGCGATGCACAAAACGATTGTAGCGATAATTAGCGAGCTAGCTGGATTCAGTTCTCGCAGCATAAATAGCCTGACTAAGCAGAGTAAAAATAACGGCGCTTCTACTCCGTAAAATAAGCGCATTAGCTGTAGCGGTTGCCTTTGAAAACGCCTTGCTCCGACTATGGTAAATACTGTCGGTACTGCGATCAGTGCTGTTAGAGTCAAGGAAAATTCAATGGGAATAATTCGGTCTATTGTTGCTTGGATTAAGGGAATTGCCAGGTACGGCAAAAATCCCAGATAAACAATTGACAAAAATGTCAGGTTCCACACCCAGAAAATAATTTTAAAAATTGCATTAAATACCTGCTTGCCTTTCATGTTTTGCTCCTTTTAAGCTTTGTTTGACAGCATTATGTACGTTAGTAGTAAACTCTTGCACCTCGGAATTTTCAGGATTTACGGAACTGTCAAAAAGAATAGAAACTAGCACCCAAGTCTGATTGCGATTGGTGATGTCGCTGCCGATGCGCGACAAGAAGTTATCTGTGGTTTGCTGGGAAGATTGCAGCCAGTATGCAGCAGATAGTTGGTTATTTTTGAGAGACAGCCAGCGCGCTGTTATAGCAGGAGTTAGCTGTTTTTTTTCTATGCGATTGACGGGGATGCCGCTGGCGACAAAGCACAACTCTGGTGCGTGATAGGTTTGCCAAGATGTGCTGGCTACTGTCAACATGGAACCGTTTAAGTTGCCGGAGACAAATCTCTTTTTTTCGGTTTGGGTGTCTGGGTAATTACCGAAGAATTTTTGCTCGCTGGCATTCAGGGGGATTGCTTCGGATAGGATTTGTGCCGGTAGTTGCAAAGGGGCGATCGCCAATTTGTCACTTTCTACATGATATAATTGAGCAATTACTGCCAAAACAGCTACTGCCACAATTAGTCCGGGTTTTGCCAGAGGCTGATTTTTCAGTATTTCTGAATGTTGTTGCGAGTTAAAATCACTTTCTTGGGTTGCCTGAAATTTGGGAACTTGTTGTAGCATCAACCAACTTACAAAACAAGCGCAGACTAAACCCACAATTCCTAGGGGTACGTGGAGGATTTCTGCATAGGTTGGCTGTTGCCAAGCTTGGGCAACCAGCACTAACACGACAACCCGCAAAGCGTTAGCAGACAACAACATTAACAAGTTGGCAGCGCATACTGCTAGCCATTGAAAACTCAATTTTCGGCTTTCTAACCAGGTAGCCATTAGCAGAAATAGCGTGCCGACTAATAGGGTTTTAATGCCGCTGCAAGGCACGTCAACCTGAGCGATACCGTTTTCCAAAATCAGGATATCGTAAGAAGAAATAGCTCCTACGTGCAGGATTGAGAGCAATTGTTCTACTACATGAGCAGTCATTACTCGCGCGGGTAAACCCAATCCGCTATTAAACTGGTTGCTGAAGGGTAAAATACAAGCCAGTAAGCCGGCTATTGGCAAGTTTTTTTGCCAAAAGTTCGGCTCCGCAAACAAGCCGCACAGCCCGTAAGTTCCGAGGATAAATAGCAGTACGGTAAGTTGTGGGATATCTATTATGCACCCTGCGGCGATCGACAAAACACCTGTACCCAACATCAACAGCAGCGGATTGCGCCTCAAAACGATATTTGGGGAAAGGGCGATCCTCTTCGTTGATGAGCCTCCCGTAGGGATGGGCTTCGCTAACGGGCGATCGCCCGAACTGAGCGATCGCACTACTAATGCTACAATCAAAAAACCAATTGCTATCTTGTACAGTGTCGGTATCTCAACAAACGAGGATAACAGCCACTTAACAGCCGAGATATTGGCCCAAAACCAAGCAAGAGCCAGCAAAAAAGGAGCCAGCCAAACCAAATTAACCGCATGAGGGGGACTAACAGAATCTGAAATTCCCGAATCGGGAATGTTGGTGCGCTGCATAATACCGCTTGACATTCACATTGATGAAATCTTAGCTCAGCAAAATTGGTAATGCCTAGACCTGTAAATTAAGTTTTGTCAAGCTTCTATTTTCTATACATAAATGTTAGCCTTATAATAATTTTATCGGAGGTAAAAATGAGCGAAAAAAGTACAGGATACAAGATTCTTAGCGACAACCGACAAGCGCGCTATCTGTATGAAATTATAGATACATATCAGGTGGGCATCGAATTGAAAGGAACCGAAGTCAAATCAATTCGAGAAGGAAAAGCAAATTTGCGGGACGGATACGCATTGGTCAAAAACGGTGAAATATGGCTGATTAACGTTCATATTTCGCCCTGGAGAAGTGCTAGCAACTATTTTAATCACGAGCCTCGCCGCACCCGCAAATTGCTGATGCACAAGCAAGAAATCCGCAAATTGATCGGGAAAGTCGAAGAAAAAGGCTTGACTTTAGTGCCGTTAAAAATGTATTTGAAAGGTGGCTGGGTAAAACTTGATATCGGTTTGGGGAAAGGGAAAAAACTTTACGACAAGCGCGAAGATTTGAAGAAACGGGAAGACAACCGGGATATGCAGCGCGCAATGAAGCAATTTTAGTCAGTAGTTAGTAGTCAGTAGTCAGTAGTCAGTAGTTAGTAGTTAGTAGTCAATAGTCAGTAGTCAGTAGTCAGTCACCTCTCAACTGTCTACTGTCCCCTATCTGCTGTCCAGACTAAGTATTATTACTTATTTTCGTAAACATTCTGCCCGCTTCCCGCTTCCCGCTTCAATCTTTCTGAAAATATCCGGATTGCTTGTGGAGTCCCACGAAAGATTAACCTATGCTCGAATACATCTACGTAATCACAGCATTACGCCAGCATTCGGTTGTGGAATTGCAAACCAGAAATGAGAAATAGGCTCAAGCTTGAGTCATTTCGTAAAATTATGATGCCATGAGGGTGGTAATTAAATCTAGACAAGAAAATATCCCAACTCTCAAGTTAAAAGATGCTAAAAACGACACCGTTAGCTAAAATTTTTAATGTCATGAAAGAGCCAACAAAAAAGCATCATCAGTCCAAATGGGCGGCATTTCTACTGATGTTAGCAGTAGGCTTTGGTGGCTGGCAATTTGGGTTGCCAGAACTCGCCTCACTGTTTAACAATAAAGGCTTGGAAAACTATAAAGCCAATCGATTGGCTGATACTCAAGAAGCCTATGAGTTAGCGCTCTCCGTAGATCCCAAAAGCCGACCAGCTCTTTACAATTTGGGATGGCTTTGCGAAGAGGTGCAAGATTTAGAATGCGCCAGAGGAAAATATCTGCAAGCTGCAAAACTCGGTATGCCTGCTGCTTACAGCAATTTGGCTCGATTATATATAGTAGACAAAAAAAACTATCCTGCTGCCGTTCACTTGCTGTGGCAAGGTTTAAAGTTAGCTGAGGACGATCGAGTAAAATATTCTTTACTCAAAAATTTGGGATGGGCTCGGCTGAAGCAGGGTAGATATTCAGAAGCATTGCAGCATCTGGATGCAGCAATTAAGCTGGATAGCGAAAGACCAGCAACTTACTGCTTAAAAGCGCAAGTCCTCGAAGGGATGAAAAAGACGAAGGAGGCGCTACCACAGTGGAAGATTTGTCTAAAGTATGCGGATTCCCAAGAATTCGATGAGGATATATGGATAGGAATGGCACGTCAACGATTAAAAGAGGAAAAAACAAATAAATGAAACGCACAGTTTTGCTTTCATCAACCATACTGGCAATTATAACGGTACTGGAGCTAAGTCAAGCCTCAAGAGCACTGCCAACTCCTGCGACTGTTAAGCCCACAGTGAATGAATCAGTCGAAACGCCGTTCAACTCGAATCAGTCAACGTGGCGGCGGTGCAGAGATAGAAATGGTGGAAATTATCCGTGTCCTAGGTTCGTCATGCCTCCTACGAGCGAAGAATAAGAGTTATTTTCAAGGAATTTTTTAGAGTGCGCCATCAGCACTTTACATCCACAGGTATGTAGTATGTAGTAGTAGTTGTGTAGGTGCGCAATGCGCACCTTATACCATTTGAGATTTTAGATTAAAGAATTGAGATTAAAGAATTGGAAATGACTGATGACTATCATCGCTTGCAGCTTGCCTAAAGCTGCATTCTTTTTTTGAACTAGCATCCGCAGGCCTGCGGGGAGAAAACCCCGCTACCAGTTTCTCTCTACTCGCCCTCGGTTAAAGCTGAATCTTGTTGCTGTTGCGAGTTGCTGTAAAAACTAGCAATAATCGCCACCATCAACCACCAAAGCATATTAACTTCTGGCCGGTACCAAACGGTATCGACAAAACCGTGAGCCATCATGCCAGTTAAAGTTGCGATCGCCCCAATCAACCAAAACCCCTGATTCGAGTTAAGATTTGGGGATGCTTCCTGCGAGTTAGAGATGTTAAATTGGGCATCGCGCAATCTTTTTATCTGCAACAAACCTTGATTGACGGTGACAGTCATCAGCCACAGGAAACACATTAAACCGATAAAGCCTGTTTCTACAGCAATTTCGAGCAGCACAGAATAAGCGCTCAAAGCAGTGAATTTTGGCTTCATATAAAGCGGATAAACTTTATTAAAAGCAGTATTTCCCGGCCCAATGCCGATAATTGGCCGATCGCGAATCATGTCAATCACCGCCGTCCAAACATTAATCCTAAAATTGTTGCTGCTGTCACCACGACCGATAAACATACTCGAAACTCGATCGCGCAGAGGCTCCACCAAAGCCACTCCCAAAATTAACGCCCCAGCCAAACCTCCTAACCCTAACGGCAGCGCCCAAGTACGCCAGAACCTAGGCATCAAAGGGCTGTACCAGTACCAAAGCAGCACCAAAAACACCACAAGCAGAGCCACAAAACCGATCCAAGCACCCCGGCTGTCGGTGTAGCGCAAACACGCACAATTCACCACCAGCATCGTCAGCGCTAAAAGTTTGGTTCCCCATCCTTGCCACACAAAAAGTGCGGCGGCGCTCAAGGCAATGGCTGGAAGCAAATAGGAACCCAGCAAGTTTGGATTGCCCAAAAAGCTGTAAACTCGCGTGACATCAGCTTGAGTAGAAGTTGGATCGTTCCAAGTAGCTAATGGTGGCACTTTATCAATCCACTGCCGCACGCCATAGAAACTGACAACTAGAGCGACATTCAAATATACGGCTATTAACCACGATCGCAGTCGGGGATCTCGCAAGATCCGCGCCATCATGGCAAAAAATAGCAAATACAGCGTTAGCTTCGTCCAACCTGTAAAAGCGGCGGCTTTCACCGGCGACATCGCGGTGGCGACGGTAGCAATGCCCCAGTACAAAAGTACCAGTAAGTGAATGGGTGTGAGGGCGATCGCGCGATCGTCCGAAACAGTCAGCAGCACCCAAAATGCAGCACCAGCAGCCATCAACACCCCCACCAGGGCATTGTTCACAAACGGGCCCATACTAAACGTCAAGGCCAGCAAACCAAAACCCAGGGGTTCAGCCCACTGCATCAGCCAGCTACTCTGCCGCCAACTACGCAAAGAGCCGATCGCCAAATTCAATAAATAACTGCCACTTTGCCACTGAGAGAGCGGCAAATTTGCCAGAGTTAACTGTTGCCAAACTGAATTCATTTCACTTTTATATTTGTACTTAGTAATTGGGAAATTGGGAATTGGGAATTGGTAATTGGTAATCGGTAATTGGGAATGGGTAATTGGGCAATTCTCCCCCTCTCCCTTTCTCCTTCTTCCGTCTTCCTTCTTCCTTCTTCCGTCTTCCTTCTTCCTTCTTCCTTCTTCCTTCTTCCTTCACTTTTTACCATTCCAACAACTCCGTAGCATTGGTGCAGGGGAGCCAGAGCACGTAGCGATATCCAGATTCTGGAGTGCCCTGAATCGAGAGTTGGCCGCCCTGAATTTCCACCAACTGGCAGCAAAGCAGCAGCCCCAAGCGTTCCCTGGCGCCGTAACCAGCTAACACAGGTGCGGTATCCGCAGCATCCTGGGCCACCAAAGCCGCCAACTCAGAAAACGCCAGCGTTAATCGCTGGGAACCCTGTGTCTGTTTCGGGAGTTGCGGTTCGAGTCCGAGGGAACTGGTTTCGGAGTTCGATCGCGCACCGCTATCGGCTCCGACCTTCTGCAAGTAGTCGGAGTAGAGTTTAGCATGGGGCAAACTTTCTCCCAACCAAGGATGAAAAACCCAAACTCCGATGTTGATACCGTCTTCTTTCCGAGAAAGGTGGACTCGAATCACGCTGCCTGCCCCAGCAGATTGAATAATGCTAAAAATTAAGTGGTGCAGCATTTGCTGAACTTTATCCTTATCCGCCAACCAGATGCGCGGCCCGGGCCCCATCGACAAGTTAATTTCTTCTTCTCGTCTACTTGCCGCCGGCGAGAGGGTTGTCACCACTTGCTGACACAAAGTTTCTATATCAATTGCGGTTCGCTTCAAGGTGAAAGCGGAATCATCTAGTTCTGCCAGTCCCAAAATTTCTTCAACTAGCGATCGCAAAGACTGGCTGCTGTCTTGGATCACATCAATATATTCTTTTTGCTTGCTGGTTAATGGGCCATAAATTTCTTGGTTCAACACGCTCGTCATGCCGATGACAGAAGTGAGCGGGGTGAGCAATTCCTGGGCTAAATAATTCAGCAATTTTAGCTTGATTGAGTTAGTATACAAATCTATATGTTTGTTATTCATCGGTTATTTTTGTTGGTTCATTGTCGAGCGTTTATTGTTGGAACGAGTCCGGTTAAACCATTCTAATTAAGTTGATCATGAAAAATTAAATCCTCAAACATATAAATTCTTCTATCAACAAGTTTATTGTCAGTGATTAACCGGCACTGGATATTAGTTGCTGTTAATTATACATCTTCTCCAAGTTTATAACAAGTTGTTTGCTTCATGACCAATCAAAAACGGAGCGGGAACAGAAAGGCAAGATATAGCGGTTGACAGTTGACAGTTGACAGTTACATAGTATGAGAATCAAACCGTTTAGGTTACAGGGTTATAGAATCTATTCATGACATTATTTATGTCCTAACCTATGTGGCGGTTGCTATATCATCCTTATTTTTGCTTCTCTCTTCTTGATTCTCTCTTCCTACTTCTCTCTTCGTATTCCTAATTGCAAATTTGGAGTAATTAAGATTTAATCATTCCTTCTAAAGCTGATTGCAAGTCTTGGGTGAGTTCGGCAACTGCTAAACGGCGGCTGGTTTGATATGCCTCCCAGCGATCGCCCACTGATATCGGTTCGCCCACGGTCATTTGCACCTGCTGCTTGCCCAAAGAAGGGCGGCCAAAAGGATTTCCGCCTTTGATGCGAGCCAGTACATCCCACAGCAGCAAAGTTGTTTCTGCCAACCGTTCTGCTGTCAGCTTTTCTTCGACGTACCTGCCCGTGACGGACACGAAACTTTCTACCAGTCTCATATGCCACATCCGCAGACTTGCTTCTTCGGCGAGGCGATCGGCTAATCCTCTTTCTAAGGAAGAAAGTGCTGCAATATCTTTGATATCTTCTCGATAAATATAGTCCCAGCCTGCTTGTTCCAGACGGCGGCAGCGGTCTATTAAACTGCCTTTGGGCTTTAAGTAAAAATATTCTTCTGCTACTTGCAAAGCCACGTCTAACAGTGCTGTCAGTCGAGCTACCATCACTTCATTGCTCGAATCATTGGTCGTTGTGTCTGGTAGGGATAATGATGTTAAAATCGAGGTTGTTGGTTGTATCTTTTTATGATAAAAACGGCTGTAAAAGTCTGACATTACTGTTAATAAGTGGCTGCCAAGTCGAATCAGTCGCAGATATTGAAATTTGTGATTTTGGTCTTCTGGAGCGGAATTTTCCGCCTCTAAATTGGCAACATTGGTGCGATCTAAGGGTGGCAGTCCGCAATCTATTTCTAATTGAGTTAAAAGTTTTTCTAAGGGTTCCCAAGGCGGATTGACATAGCGGTATTGAATGCCGATCGGCACAATTAACACTTTTTCCTCAGTACGTCCGGCTTTCAGCAAATCTTCAACGCACCAGAAACCCATTTGAGCGATTCCCGGTTCCAGGGGGCTAACTATTTCATTATGACCGTTGGTAGCGCCTTCTGGGGCGGCGGCGATCGGGAATTGGCTGTTAGCAAATAAATCGCGGGCCGATCGCAATCCAGCGCGATCGATCTTACCGCGCACAATCGGAGTACCACCGAGGCGAGAATACAGCCAGCCGACGCCAGAACCGGCCCACAGGGGAATTCCGCGATCGTAGATAAAGTGGGAATGTACGGGGAATTGCAGGGGAATGCCTTTGGCGCGCGCCGCCTGGGGAACGAGTTTCCAAACCAGTTGTCCCAAACAGTAGGGATCGTCGCAGTTGGGGTGGCGGAAGGCTAGCAAGAAACGAACTTTCTGATTTTGAAATTGGTGGAATAATTCGGCGAGGGTTTCGACGTTTTCGGCTTGAATGTGGCTGATATTCGTCTTAAATCGCAGCCACCAAGGGAGTATTTGCTGACAACCCTTGACTACTAGGGGGTTGTAGGCTGGGGGTATGAATTCCAGCGGCGGCTGAACTTGGTTAATTGAATTGGGCATTTTGTGATTTTAGATTTTAGATTTTAGTTAAGACGTACGGTTGAAACCGCCTCTACAGAAACAAAACCCGGATGCGCGGGTTGAAGAGTGAGCAGTTTTAACCGAATAGCGTTTAGAGAAGAACAATTAGACTTCCTTTCACAGGTGTGTATCTCCCATAAATTCGTGAGATAAAATTCGTCTGAGATTGCTAACCTAAGCGTATTGGTTTCTAGCTAACTAACCGTAGGGTGCGTCAGGCAGAAAATTCTGAGTCTGCCATCCTTATATTCTCACCTGACGCACCCTACAATAGCTAACTAACCGTAGGGTGCGTCAGGAGGAAAATTCTGAGTCTTTGATCGTTACCTTCTCACCTGACGCACCCTACAATAACTAAAATCTCAAATCCAAAATCCAAAATCTCAAATCCTATTGTGCCGCTTCCAGAATCACTTCTTGGAAGTTAATCACATCCGATCGCGGATCGCAGTGAGTGACTTTGACTTCTAGCCGATCGCCAATTTCGACCGATCGACCAAATCGCATCGCCAATTCCAAACCCAACTCTTCCAACAAAATCAAAGCAAGATTGCTATCTTCCCTCAACCAGCGCAGCATCAAAGCTTCCCAAACTTCATCAGGATTGCGCCGCAAATATTCCAATCCCCAATAGCGGTTAGTTTGGCGTTCCACGGTAGAGGCTTCTCTAACTGCGGTACCGAGACACATCACAATATCCTGTATTTCTTGGGCCGAAAAAGGCAGGGGCTCATCCCGCAGATGGGCTTTAATTTGGAAGTGAGTCAACAAGTCGGTATAACGGCGGATGGGAGATGTAACTTGAGTGTAGGATTCCAAACCCAAGCCTGCGTGCCGTCCTGGGGTCAGACCCATTTCGCTGCGGGGCATACAGCGGCGCACGGCGCAAGCACGGGCTGGGCCTGCGGGTACGGCTAGCAGTTCTTCCTCTGGGGGGAGTTCTGGCTGCGCCTGATAGCGGTAGGGAATTGGTAGGCTGTGTGTTTGACCGTAGCGGGCGGCTAATTCGCCAGCTAAAATCATCATTTCGGCTACTAGCAGTCTGGCTGTGGAGTCGTCGATGACGTGGATTTTGATCTCGTCGCCGTTGACTTTGATCACCGATTCGGGCATGAAAATGCTGATTGCACCTTGGGCTTCTCGCCATTTTTGGCGCAGTTTCGCCAAAGTGGCGATCGCGCTTATTTCCGGTTCTGCTTCGATTCCCAACTCCAGCATTTCGTCTACATCATCGTAGGTTAAGCGGTAGGTAGGTTTGATCTTGCTGATGTGGATGCTGTAATCATCTTGGGCGGCGCCTGTTTCGTCTAAGGTGACGCTAAAGCTGAGGGCGCTACACTCTTTACCTTGAATTAAACTCATCGGCCCGGTTGCCAAAGCTGGAGGAAACATCGGGATCATGCCCGTGGGCAGATAAACCGTAGTGGTGCGCTTTCTGGCTTCGAGGTCGAGTTCGTCTCCGGGGGTAAGCAAGCGGGTGGGATCTGCGATGTGTATCCACAGGCGCTGCTGGCCGTTTTCGAGGAATTCTAAGCTGAGCCCGTCGTCGATTTCGGTGGTGCTTTCGTCGTCGATCGTGTAAACCTTGAGGTGAGTTAAATCGAGACGATCTGCATCGGAGTCGGTTGAGGGTTCTTTTAGGCAGCTTTGCGCCACTTCTAATACCTTTGCCGATAGTTGTAGAGGAATTTGGCTGCGCCGCAAAAACAGGTTTTCGTGGGGACTCCACAGGCCGAGATCGACTAAAAGCCCAAATGCTGCTTCGGGGTTTTCGGGACGTTGTAAGCTGGCTAAAGTTTCTAATGCCGGCGTGCGATGGGTTGCTTCTTCTCCG
Source organism: Microcoleus sp. A6-C6 (assembly GCF_036705955.1). NCBI lineage: Bacteria > Bacillati > Cyanobacteriota > Cyanophyceae > Oscillatoriales > Microcoleaceae > Microcoleus > Microcoleus sp. A6-C6. Next base: position 34,741 of record NZ_JAUBVR010000012.1, read on the forward strand.
AGGGTGGCAAACCGTTCTAGGGCATCGAGGCGAGTTCGATCGCTAGGAAGCCAATCTACATTATTTTCCCCAGCCAGTCGCTGTTTGACTCGATCCCAAAATCCTTGGGATTCTTGGTGTCGCTGCTGTTCTACTTCTTGCTGGTGTTTGATTTCGGCTACTTGGGCGGCCGATCGCGGTTCGTAGCGATCGCCCTTTTGTTTGAAATACAGTTTATCAGTTGACAGCAAACAATAAGCTGCATAACATTGCGCCGGAGTGCGATCGGAAAATAGTAACATTGCCAGGGATTCGGGGTCTGTATTTTCTCCGTCATCCACTAGCAGTTCCCAAGCCACTTCTAGACTCGATGGATCTGAGTAACCTTCTACTTCTTTAATAAATTTGGAAATGTCGGAGGGTTTGTAAGTTTCTCCGACTGTTTCGTAGCTGATTTGTTTGGGCGGTATGCTGTGCGGTTGACCGTTTTCGTCTACGACAACCCAGTTTTTCTTGCCGTCGGGGCGATCGGCAACTGCCAGACGACGGTCGCCGTGCACTCTAAATTCTACTAACGTTCCCTTCTCCACTTGGCAGCTTTATTATTTTATATTTGATATTTTTACTATTACCATTTATCTGGTTACGATGTGGGATTTTAGATTTTGGATGTTGACAATTTTTACATCAATTGTTAAAAATAACATCTAAAAAGTTATGCTTTTTATGCTTTAATCTTTAACTTTTGAGATTTTGACTAAGACTTACGCAGCAGCGACTCAATACAAAATATTGCGATCGATTAGCGACCATCGCTGGCGACAAAAAGACGTTGTTTTCGCGTAAGTCTTATTTCCAGTCCAAAATCTAAAATCTAAAATCCAAAATCCAGTTAACCTTCTTGGTTTACGAAGGGCATCAAAGCTACAATTCTTGCTCTTTTGATGCTACGAGTCAGGTCGCGTTGCTGTCTTGCCGTCAAACCGGTAATCCGGCGGGGCAAAATTTTACCGCGTTCTGTGACGTATTTTTTGAGCAAATCGACATCTTTGTAGTCGATCGGGTCTCCTGGTTTGATTGGCGAAACGCGCCGGCGAAAGTAAGTCATGGTTTGTTCTTTGTTGACTGTTGACTACTGTTAACTGTTAGTTCCTAGTTATTAGCCGTTAGTTGCTAGCCGTCAGGAAAGCATTTGTTAGTTATCTGCTGTTCGCGGGTCAATATCAATTGCCAACTACTGATGACTGATGACTAATGACTAATGACTAATGACTATTTGATCTCTTTGTGGCCAGTGTGCTTGTTGCAATGGGGGCAGAACTTTTTGAGTTCCAGCCGCGCCGTCGTGTTGCGACGGTTCTTGGTGGTGGTGTACCGAGACACGCCTTTGGAGCGTTTGCTCGCGTTGGTTCGGCACTCAGTACACTCTAGGGTAATTATGATGCGGACGCCTTTAGCCATAATTCTAAATAAATTTCGACTAATTTAAACACAATTTATTATCTTCTCACATTGCTCTGCACTTGGTCAAGCAATCTTCTAACTTTGATGTCGAGGGAGTAGCCGCGCTTGGTTCCGATGACCATCGTCCCGCTGAGTCGATCGTGAAAAGCTTGGGGAAACCGGGCGGTGTCGATGAAAGCAGTGCTACAGTCGATCGCCAGCGGCAGTATCAGCAGCAAGACGGCGGCGTTGGTAGATGTGAGTCCGCCTACACCCGCAAAGGCTAGGGCGGCGCAAATGCCCAGCAATCCCTCGCGCTTGCAAAGTTCCTGCACTCCGGGAATCCGTTGGAATCTAACATCGGCAATTTTCATGTCCAACGCCCAGCGCCCGATACTTTGACCGTGGTTTTTCCTGACGATGGGTACGCGCAGGATCATCCACAGTAGGACAAAAAAGATGGTTTGGGCGATCGGATTAGTGCCGAGAAGCAAGCTGGGCAACCCAACTGCGATCGCGTCGATGCAGAAAGCAGCAGCGCGACGGCCGATCGATACTTTCGGAAGCAGGGGAACTAAGTCGGAACTCATGGGCAAAAAAAAAGAATTACTTTGAAATGCGTAAGTCCTGTTTCTATCGTAATCGAAATCAAGGGGCTTGGAGCCGTAGGGCATAGAGTCAAGGCGCAGCTACATATTAATAAACCTCATCATGGCTTCCAATATCAACCAAGACAATTAAATCATCACCTGTTGTAGCATCTTTTTTGAAAGCAAAAATGATTCGACAATCATAAGCCACTGAACAAGACCATAAGCTGTTCAATTTACCCGTTAACTTATGAGATTTTAAAGCCGGATTAAAAGGATCATCGCCCAACAATTCTAAAACCTCTAATATCTGGTTTTGTAATTGCTGATTTTTTTTGATTAATCGCTTAAAACTTCTTCTGAAACTCGGATCGGTTGTTAAAATCATTCCTCCTCATCCTCCAATAAATATGACTTCAAATTCTCAAAAGTTAATCTCATGGCTATTCTCGGCTATACAGCATTTAAAAAAAATGTATGTACAGCATCGCCAAGGCGCTTTACTCATCACCCAGTTCGCGAAGTAGAAGGGATCAATTACCAAAGCGCCTTAATAGCCTTGGCGGTTGCTATAACTTGATAAGTCCTCTAGCAATTCGCTCAACAAGTTCCGAGCGAGAAATACCGTATCTTTGAGAAAGAGAATCCAGTTTTTTGATAGCCGTTTTGGTGAGGCCAAAGGTGCAGCTTTTTTTGATCTCGTCGTACATCTCTGGCTGATTTCTAATGCTTTTATGTTTGGATTTAGCCATGTCAAAAACTCCTTTCTGATTCAGCAAACAAAATTTCAACTTAATTCGATGTGTAAATGACAAAAAAAAGGAGTTCTTGGTAGAACTCCTGGCTAAGGTTGATCATTATTCAATTTTTGGTTGTTAAGCGTTGGAAGAACCAAACGCTCACCCGACAAGATAACTGTCGAATTTTTGGAGAAGGTTATAAGTGCTAAGTTTGAATATTTGCACTTGCTTCTTGCAAAGCAGGGAGTGCTGGATTTTCTAAGCTTTGGGCTTATAAAAGTCATGATAACACAAACAATCAAAATCGGCAAGATTTTTGTAATTTATTCTTTAAGTCTTTGCTAGATTGCTTTTAGCTCTTAATAAGAGCATGGTAGTGGTTGAGGACTTAACTTTTACAGCGGTTCCTGCTGTATTACGGCACACTCAATGAATCCTCAACATTTAAGAAATTGGTTTGTTAATTGTTGCTGCTATACCTCATGAAAGCGGGAACCGCTGTATTTGCGGTAGGCTTTCCACCCTGTGCATATTAGGTCAAGTTTCTCGATTCAGTATCAAGGTTAAAAAAGCCATTTAATCGTCATTCAGTATCAGGTCAAATCTTTTTTTAAGCGTTTCAACTACCTCCTCTTCACTCCTACGATGTTTTAGGATCTCACTGAGATCTGTTTTACTATAGTCTAACAAATCTTTTACCGAGTCTATTCGTGCTCTTTTTAGAAGATTATAGGCACGAACTGACAATTGTAATTCTTCAATAGGAACTAAAGATAGAGGATCGGTATCTTCATTTTCCGTGTGTTTGCTTTCTATATTTTCATTATCAGCATCAGCATCTTCATTTTCTGTGTCTTTACTTTCTATATTTTCAGTGTTTAGTATATTTGCCAATTGATCCAAACAGAACTCGGATGACTTCTTTTCCAATAAATAAACATTGCTATGATAAAACTCCATGCTACCTTCAGAGTTTTTTCCAGCAAAACGTCGTTCCATAACGCTAATAAATCTCCAACCCAGACTTCCTAATTGATTTAATAATTCAATCGTCGTATCTATGTTATACTCCTCACCTTCGTATGCCCCTGTAATTGAAAAATGAGGAGTAAAGTTAGACAAGCCGTAGAAATTCGTTAGTGGTAATCTCTTATAGTAAAATTCAATATATTGATATTTGGCTTTGATCGCTACTTCTTCGACCAAAGATCGTAGTTCAGCTATGAATTCTTTGTCTATCACAAAAATATTTGTTTTATCTGAATTGTCATTCATAATAATACCCTCAACCGTTCAAAATTTCAACAATTAATAAATCATTATAACTTGCAACAACTCGTAACATCTCAGTAATCGCTTAAAACTTCTTTTGAAACTCGGATAGGTTGTTAAAATCATTCCTCATCCTCCAATAAATATGATTTCAACTCTTCAAAAGTTCCTCTCATGGCTGTTCCCGTCTCTACAGCCTTAAAAACCTCTTGAGCATTCGCCAAAATTTCAGCTCGCCGATTTTCAATCCGTTGCTTGCGGATAAACTCGAAAAACTGATCCTGATCTTCTACTGATAAACTCTCGACCTGAGCGATAATTTCTTGTAAAGTCATCATACAGCCTCCTTGAAAGTAAAATTGACGAAATATTTCGCCTCCGCCAAAACCCGATCCTTAATCAAATGGCTTAATCCTTGTTCCGTCATAATATCTACCTTACAACCTAGTATATCTTGCAAATTCATCAAGAGCATCGCCTGGGAACCAAGGCGAAATTTTCTGTAAATCATAATCCACCAAAAGGTCAATATCACTAATCTCATCGACAACACCCCGCGCCACCAAACCAAACACCCGTACATTAAACGCCCCATGTCGCAGCGCCACCGCCAGAATATCCTCGCGCTTGGATTGTAATAACTGTTGTAGTTTCATCATACAATTTCCTCAAGCATCAATTTAATACAAACTGCGTAATGTCTCCAAATGTACGCGCGGCGAAGCTATCCCGTAGGGAATCGCCCCGTCCCCAATCCCCCCTGAAGCAAGTTTTAATCAGACTTGCTCTCGCCGTAATTGCGGTTGTTATCATCTTCAACATTCCTCACTCCTTAATTCCCATGTTTAAAGAGCCCGTATCCGAAGCATCGCCGCCGCCAGAAATCCAGAACGTGCTCGCCGGCAAGCGCAAAATTGTGACTGTGGGCGACAGCATCACCGAAGCCGGGAAATACCCCGGAGGTTACGTTTGGCTGCTGCAACGCTATCTGAATGCCCTGTATCCCGATCGCGAAATCGAAATCGTCAACGCTGGCATCTCCGGTAACAAGGCGACTGATATGCAAGCGCGTTTTCAGAAAGATGCGATCGACAAAAAGCCAGATTTAGTCATGATTAACGCCGGAGTCAACGACGTTTGGCACGCTTTCTTCGACTTCCAAAAGCTTCAGTTTCATCCGCAAGGCAACTTAGCCACCGGAGTATCGCTGGCAGAATACATAGACAAAATAACCCAAATGGTGCAGGCAGCAAAAGCCGCCGGAATTCGAGTCGTCCTGCTTTCTCCTACTCCCATCCGCGAAATTCTAGACGGCCCAGAAAATCGCAGGTTGCAAGAATATGTTGCGGCGATGCGAGAAATTGCCAAGCAAAACCAGTGTTTATTTATCGATTTGAATGCACCTTTTCGGGAAGTGATCGGCACCTATCAAAAACACGCCGGCAAAACTTTAAATTTGTTAGCAGCCGATGGAGTTCACCCCAATCCATCGGGATATCGAATTATTGCTTTTACTATCTTGCGCGGCTTGGGTGTACCCGCCAAGGATATTGAGAATTTGCAGGTGAAAAATTGACAGTTTGTAGTGCGGACTTCAGTCCGCTGCATGAAAGCGGACTGAAGTCCGCACTACAAACGATATTACTCATCAACCGGCGGATGATACCGCTTCAACCAACAGCTACCGATAATCACCAACGCCACCACAACAATAATCTCAGTCCAAAAAAACGACAGGAAATCGCTAGCAGTTCCCACAGGTGGTACTCCCGGTTGAGAGTTGCGAATGGCAGGAAAAGCAAACAACATCACACCAGTCCAACTCAGCATTCCCACTTCCGGTAACTTGCCAGATTTCATCACCTTTAATGCTAGCAGCAGCGCCATACTTGACAGCACCCACATGATCACAATAATCACTAAAGCAAAGAATTTCACCGGAATCGATCGAGTTGCAGCAACATCAATATAAATAAAGATAGACGAATTCTCTTCCATCGGCTTATAACTGATGTCAAAACCGGGAACATCGGCATTAAACTTAAATTCCAGCGGCACGGGATTCAGTTCAAAGGGAGCAAATTTTTTGCCGATCGAAGCCAGCGGATCGATTGAAATAGCCACTTTAGCAATGTGCGTATCAAACGGATAATTATTAATTTTTCCCTTGACTAAGTTAAACTTTAATGCAGGGACAATCATCGGTTTGCCTTCTTTAAAGGTAATTTCCGAATCCACTACATTTGCGCCATTAACTGTCATTAACAAGTCTTGAGCGGGGTAAGTCGGCCCTTTTTTATAGATACCTTTTAGTTCAAACTGTAAACGGGTTTCTAATTCGTTTTTAATCGGGTCTACCCCAATTACCGTCATTTTTACCTCAACCAAGCCTTTGGAGGATACAGTGCTTTTTGGAGCTGGTTTGTAAGGTTCTTGGGCATTAGCATTGTGAGAGTAAATAGATAAGATAATTGCCAAGCTTACGGCGATGCTGCAAATTAAAATAAGTATTTTTTTGAGATTTAATTTGTTGACAGTTTGCATTTTATATAATATATTTTACATCTTGAATAGTTCAGGAATTACGAACAGGGACTAAAGAAACCGGGTTTTTTACCAGAACTTCGGGTAGTAAGCAAGTATTTTCGTAAAAAACCCGGTTTCTGGGCACCGTGTAAGAGGCGGACTTTGTTTGTCTATTCGCGATTTTAATTGCCGACTATTACGAACTACGAATCCATAGGAAGCAGTACATTTGGTGTAAAACTTCCGTGCAAACCGTAGGGAATGTGCTGTTTTAAATGCAGGCGCGCTACTGGGCCTTTGGTGATGTCGCTAGCATCTAAAATCGCTAAGGTCGATCGATGATTAGCCGCATCATACATCAAAACTAGCAGCCAGCCGTCATCCTCCGCCATAGCATCGGGACGGGGAACAAAGACAGGTTCCCCCGCAAAACCGCGCGGCGCAGCACTCCAAATTTGCTGCTCTCCTGTCTGGAAATCCATTTTAAGAATAGCTTGCAAAGGAGCATTCCCCGTCGGAGAATCGGCGGCACCGATGTAAAGATATCGGTAAGGTTGTCCGACGTTGTTGGGATGCAAAGTCGGAAACTCGCAGCACCGAGTTTCAATTACTTGATGGTTGACAGTTTTTTCGTTCAAATTTAACTTGAATCGCCACAATTCCCCCGCTGGAATGGTGTCAAAATCAAGCTCGCGAAAATCGCCATCCGCCTCGACGGTTGGGAATGAATCGTAGCAAACTGAGTCAACAAAAACTTCGCCGTTTTCTTCCCATGCGTTGCAGTGGTGGAAGACAAAACAAGGTTCGGTTTCTAATACTTTTACCTCGTCGGTGCCGTTGCGGGGAATTAAAATTGCTTGGGTTGGCTTGTTTGGGGAAAATTGAATGCACTGGGCCGCACTCCGAAATCCTAACAAGAATGGTAGGGGATTGAAGTTGACGGGATTTTGGAAGAATATGCAGTAATTCGGGGTAATTACCATGTCGTGCAAGAAAGCAAAACCCGGGATTGCATGGGCGTGTTTCTGCAATAGTTTGCCACTTTCGTCGAATTCGTAAATGGTAATTGTACTCGACAAACCGGGCTTGACGGAAAAGTTGATTAATCTGTCTCCGGCTCCATTTTTCCCTTTTTCAATTCTGGGGTGGGCGGCGAAGGCTTCGCCCGGTTCCAAAATGCCGTCTAGAGTGTCTAATCCGAGGGTTTCTAGGGTGCGGGGGTCGAGTCTGTAGGGCTGTGCTGCTTCCCAGAGTGCTAGCAGTTTGTCGCCCCAATAAATGATGTTGGTGTTGGCGATGTTTTTGATTTTGACATCAAATATGTTGGCCAGCCAGCCTCCGGGTTTCTGTGTGCCGAAAACGCCTCGGTGCAGGATTTTTCCGGCTTTTTGTTCGGCGAGGTAGCCTTCTGTGTGCACGAATCTGTTGCGGAAATGGGCGCGTTTTTCGGAAATTGCGATCGCACAAACCATCCCGTCGCCGTCGAAGGGGTGATGGATGCGCTGGCCGTTAACGTCTAGCAATCCGGGCCCGTTGCGAAAGAATGTGCCTTGTAAGCCTTCTGGGATTTCGCCTTCTATGTCGTCAATCCAGTAGTCGGATTCGTTGGGTTGGGATTCGTAGCCGCGCTGCCAGTCTGTGCGATCGTATGATGGTTTTTGGGCTGCTGTTTGGGGTTGGGAAGTTTGTAAGTTTTGCATTGGTGGAATAAGTTTTTATTGATTTAACCGCAGAGGGCGCAGAGAGAAAGTAAGAAAGTAAGAAAGTAAGAAAAAAGGAGATGAAAGGAGATTAAATCAAACTAGAAAGATATTAGCAGTCAATTTTCCTTCTTCTTTCTTCCTTCTTCCTTTATTTGTGTTAGTCGGATCGGCGTTTTTCTGACCTGACTGTGGGTACTAAGTCGGGAAAGTATTCGGGTATGAAGTTCTGTCCGCCTTGTTTGGCACCTCCTAGTTCTGGTTGTAATAGGGGGAGTGATTCTTGATTGTTTTGGTCGCTGCTTTCTGCATTTTCTGCGGGAAGCCAATTTAGGAATGGCAGGGGTAGCAGTGTGGAGAGGTTGGTGATGACTATTAGCAGCCAGAGGTTGTCGAAATTGCGATCGGTAATTCCGAGTAAGTGGGTCAAAAGTGCACCGCCTTCGTGGGAAATAAGTCCGGCTAAGTTGGTGACTGACATTAACACGGCAAATAATGTGGCTTCGACACCGGGAGGACACAATCGCGCTGAGAGTACCAGCACTGGCATATAGGCAATTTGTCCGATTACTGTCAGGATCAGGCTGTCTCCGATGCTGAACCACTGGTCGTCTATTCCTAATGCTCGGTTGGCATGAGTTACTAATAATAATGTAGTCATTCCCAAGGCTGTTGCAATTACTGTTGACCAGCCGAAAATTACTCTAAATGGAATTGCTTTTAGGTATCGCTGAAACAGCCAAATGCCGAGGAGGGAGGCAATGCTGGTGACGAGGCGCACTCGACCGAGAAATTCTGGTTGAAAGCCTAGTTCGTTGGTGGTGAAGAAGAAGAAGGCTGAGTCGGAGCTTGGGGTGGCTTGCCACAGGAAGAGAAAGGCGGTGGGCAACCAAATTGTTTTTTGGGTAACAGCTTGCCGCAGTTGTTTGAATTGTTTTTTTACTGTATCAAAGTCGGTTTTTTTGTTTACTTTTTCTTCGTGAATTAACCAGGCTGTTGCTGATACGATTAGGGGGAATGATGCGGTAATTAAAAAAATGGTGTTGGTGCCCAAGTGTTGCATCAGGTAGCCGCTGAGGTAGGCGGTGATTAGTCCGCCGAGGGCTGATGCGCCCCAGGATAAGGATTGCAGGGAACCTGCGTCGGTGACGGATTCTTTTCTAGCTCTTTCGACTATGAGGGAGTCGGCGATTACGTCGCTGACGGCGAGGGAGAGGGAACTCAGGGCGATCGCCCCTGTGGCGGCCAGTGGCGTGTGTACAATTGTTGCGAGGCTCACCCATGCTGACGTGCCCAAGAACCCGGAGAGGACGATGTAAGGTCGTCTGCGGTAGCCGAATATGGGCAAACCGTCCGACATGAAGCCGAACAAGGGTTTGATAATCCAAGGTAGGGCGACAACACCCATCATTGCTGATACTTCGGCCGGAGTCATGCCAAGATCGTCTTTCAGGAAGAAGCTGACGGCTAAGCGAGCTAGTCCGAGAATGCCTTGGACGAAGTAAATCAGTAAGATGGCTATGAGTTCGGGGGTTGGCTCATTCCCAAAGAATACTTTTTCTTTTAAAGATTCTTTGAGTTTGCTGGCGCCAGAGGGTGAAAGAAGCATTTTTGCAATATTTCTTAATGAATCTAAATATTATATAACACATTCTTAATGGGTTGCGGAAACTGTCGGAGGTGGGATATTAAGCTGACGGGCGACTGCCAGCGGGTATAAAATTGTGATGAGCCTGGATTTAAGGATTTTTTGCGATCGATGAAAGCAGAAATTAGCATTGTGTCTCTGGAGGTGGTTTTGGTTTGAGGATTGGGGGTTAATCTAGGCTTATGGCTCAGGGATTTCGATCGGTTTCTGTAGATGGCGTTGATGCGCCTGCTGATTTGTTTGAAAGAAATAAACACAATATTTCTCAGTGGCCGGTGGTGACTACTTTTCGTCTGGGAGAACGCTTGCAAGCGGTGACTGGAAATAATGCTAATCAAATTATGATTGCTGACTCTCAGGGTAAACCTGGGTTGCCGATTTCAACGGATAAGGGTAATTGTTTTGTGCGGGCTAACAGCCGTTTTATTAAGCCGATTAGGGAAAATCCTACTAATTTTAAACCTTTGAAATAAGGAACACTCACAATCACAGACGGGACGCCTGTCCCACTAAGAACGAACCATAAAAAAGGAGAATTTATTCAATGAAAATAAAGAGTTTAGATCATGTGACAATCTTGGTGAAAGGCAACAATGCTTTCGCGATCGACCTTTATAACAAACTGCGCCACGAAGAAGGAAACCTTTTCTTCTCTCCCTACAGCATCTCAACAGCGCTGGCGATGACTTATGCGGGTGCTAGAAGCGAGACAGCTTCGGAGATGGACAATGTTTTGCACTTGCAGCTAAAACAAAAGCACCTGCACCCAGCCTTTGCTGCACTGATGGCTGACCTCAATATGGGTCAAAATTCCGGCTATCAACTGAACACTGCTAATCGACTTTGGGGACAGCAGGGGTTTCATTTCCTTGATGTGTTTCTTCAAACTACCCAAGAATACTACAACGCTGCACTAGCATTTGTGGACTTTATGGGAGCTACTGAGGAGACTCGTTGGACGATTAACACTTGGGTGGCGCAACAAACTCAGGAGAAGATTCAAAACCTAATTTGTGCAGGGATTTTAACCAAAGATACACGATTGGTTTTGACTAATGCTATCTATTTCAAAGGCAACTGGGCAAGTCAGTTCGAGCCAATTTCCACAAAGGAAGAACCCTTTACAATTGCACCATATCGGCAGGTTAATGTGCTAATGATGTACCAGAAAGGAGCGTTCCGCTACGCTTCCCTAAAAGACCTAGAAGTGCTGGAACTTCCTTATGTGGGCGATCGGCTATCTATGGTGATTCTCTTGCCAAGGAAGCTGGATGGGTTGGCTCAGTTGGAGCAGCAATTGACAATCGAAAACTTGAAGAAATGGCTATCTTCACTCTCCCTAATGAGCGAGTTATTAGTTTGGTTGCCTAAATTTAAGCTGACTTCAGAGTTTGAACTCAACCAAGCACTTTCAGAGATGGGGATGCCGCTTGCTTTTGATAGGGAAAAGGCTGACTTTACTGGCATGACAACTGCGGAAACTGACTTATCTAACCTAAGTAATGAGCAAGGGCTGTATATCTCAGCGGTAATTCACAAAGCTTTCGTCGATGTGAATGAGGAGGGGACTGAGGCGGCGGCGGCTACAGCAGTTGTGATGCAGGATAGGAGCCTTTCACCAATGTTTAGAGCCGATCGCCCTTTTATGTTTCTGATTCGGGACACTCAATCGGATAGTATCTTATTTCTGGGTCGTATGGTTGATCCACTGGCTGATTAGAATTTAAAACGAAGGAACCGCGAAGACGCAAAGGACGCGAAGCAAGAAAAGAGAGAGATGTCACAACTGCTAGAAGGAGTATTTTATGATTGTCAATCCTGAAAATGTGCCGGATATTACAGGCTCGAATTATCCCCTGAAATTTCAATCTGCGGTGGTGGGAAGGGTGAAAAAACGCTTGGGCGATGCTGCGGGTTTGCAGAATTTTGGGGTGAATTTGGTGCGGCTGGCGCCGGGAAGTTGTTCTGCTCTGAGACATTGGCACAGCCGTCAAGATGAGTTAGTCTATGTTTTGGAAGGGGAGATTACTCTGATTTCTAATGCGGGTGAGGAAGTGCTGCAACCGGGTATGGCGGCGGGTTTTCGGGCTGGTGATGCTGATGGGCATCATTTGGTTAACCGCACGAATGCTGTTGTTGTTTATCTGGAAGTTGGCGATCGCACTCCGGGAGATTCAGCAAATTATCCCGATGATGATTTAATTGCGAAAGCTGACGGTAATAGCTGGATTTTTACTCGCAAAAATGGCGAGATTTATGAGGGTTAAAAAATTATGAGTCAAGTCAATCTTTGGGGCTCGGCGGAACACGCTTTGTGGTATCTGGCTAAGGCTGATGGTATTCCTCACCGCACTGAGGGTGAGGCGGTTTTGTTGGAGGAGGTGCCGAAAACTGTGCGCCGTATTCTGGATGTAGGTACGGGTGATGGACGGTTGTTGGGTTTGCTTAAGTGCGATCGCCCGAATGTTGAGTGTGTGGCGATCGACTTTTCGCCGACAATGCTGGAAAAAGCCAGAATTCGCTTTGCTGATGATAAGAATGTCACGGTAATCGAGCACAATTTTGACGAACCGCTGCCGGATTTGGGCAAGTTTGATGCGATCGTTTCTAGTTTTGCTATCCATCACGTAAAGGACGATCGCAAATTTGACCTTTACACCGAGATTTTCGAGCTTTTGGAACCCGGAGGCATTTTTGGCAATTTGGAGCACGTAGCATCCCCAACAAAGGCTTTACACGAGAAATTTCGAGAGGCGCTCGGTATTAGCGATTCGCCCGACGATCCGTCTAATAAATTGCTCGATGTGGAAACGCAATTGCGCTGGTTTAGAGAAATTGGTTTTACAGATGTAGATTGTTATTGGAAGTGGCGCGAACTCGCTTTATTAGTTGGGGTGAAACCAACCGCATCGCCATCAGATTAGGAGCGCAAATTAAATAACTTACAATTTTAATTGTGATTGTGGGATGGGCGTCCCGCCCGCTCTTTCCAAAGTTATTAGCCGTGGTGCAATATCTCAAATCGTTGGGACTTTAGTCTTCTGAATCTGTGGACTAAATTCCGAACGATCAAACCTTGTTTATCGCTTGAAGTCGAGACTTGCCGTGTCTGATAACGAACCTGCACCGCATTTGCACCTCCTTTCTAGCTTTGAATTGGGATGGGATGGTTTGATGAATCTCATTTACGAGCTAGAACCTGCTGACGAAATACCGGAAACTGATTTAGAACACCACTTTATTATCATAGCTAAAAATGATTTTCGGGCGAGTTTTATGTTTAATGGAAGTTGGCAAGAGGTAGATTATGCCAGCGGCGATATTGCAATTATTCCTGCTATGGTAATTTGAGCTTGGAAAAACTGAGTAGTGCGGTGCAGATTAGTTCGCATTATTTTGTGAGTTTGTTCAAGCAATCTACAGGAGTACACCCCATCAGTATGTGATGAAATGTCGCATCGAGAGAGCAAAGCAGTTGCTTCGGCGGCGGGAGTTGACTCTTGTGGAAATTTGCTGACGGGGTGACAGGTTGCCTGAAAATCAGACAGTCAGGCAATCCTAGACAAATTGCCTAGAAAAAGATAGAGTAAGAAAGCTTCTTACCCAAAAACAATTAAATGATACCAGAATTATATCATGCCCATTTGTCAGAAAAGCTGACACCTTCTAATTACTTATTGACAATTTTATTGATTCAAGTAGTGCAATCGATTAAAGAAGTTACATTGGAAAGCATAGCAACAAAACTAGGGATGCCCATTAAATTTGAAAGTAGAAGAAAAAAGATTCAGAGATTTTTATCGGAGGATGAATGGAGTCTAGATAATATTTGGTTGCCACTGGTGATTGGTTGGACCAAAGGTAATGTCAAACAAAATAAGGTTGTATATTTAGCAATAGACAAAAACGAAATGGCAATCAAATAATATTTTGATGGTCAGCATGATTTGGCGAAAAAGAGCTATTCCTATCTATTGGAAAGTTCTTGACAAACAAGGGAACAGCACATTAGAAAATCAACAATTAGTATTAACGCCAGTATTCGCCGGCTTATCAGATTATAAATTGCTCGTGTTAGGAGATCGTGAATTTTGTAGTGTTACCCTGGCAAACTGGCTGAGGGAGAAGAAAGTAGATTTCTGTTTACGACTAAAAAAAAATGTTTGTATCAAGACGGAATTAGAGTTATGGACTGAACTAAAAATGCTAGGATTAGAGCCAGGAAATAGCTTTTTCAATCAAGAAGTAACAATCCGAAAAACCGCACCAATTACGGGGTTTAATTTAGCCGGTAAGTGGCTGGGTAAATATCGAAATATTACTACAGAAGAACCTTGGTATATTCTGACAAGCTTGGCAAATATACAAGCAGCAGTTGATGCTTATGCAAAAAGATTTGGAATTGAAGAAATGTTTAGAGACTTTAAGGGTGGAGGATATAACCTAGAAAGGACTAATCTTACGGGCGAGCGATTGAGTAAATTATTAATTCTGTTATCACTAGCATACTTGAAGAGTATAATCCAAGGGATAAAAATTAAGTCAAAACAAGTTCAAGAATATCTAAGTAGAAAAACAGAAAGTCACAGAAAATATGCACGTCATAGCACTTTTTATATTGGACTTTGGGGTGAATCATGGGTCGATTCGATGTTTGGTAATTGGCAGGTTGTTGTTGAATTAATGTCTTTGTCCCCACATAAACTACCTAATTATCAACAAGGCTTAAGAGCTATGAGGCTTATTCTATCAGCGTTATAGGCGACTTGTCGCCCCGACAGGGAAATTTGTCATCAAGTCGGCTTTCAAAGTCAGAGTCATTTTACCAGAGTGTTTCGCCAACAGGTTAAAACTACGCCAAAGGCTTATAGAAACGATTTGGCTGGCGATTCCATAGATATTGATATGGTTTGAAAGAGCGATCGCGATCGTGGGTATCAGCATCAACCGCTTCGGGCGGCAACTGTCCTGACACGGGTTTCCTTTTAAATTGCTTCCTAAATTTTTCTGTATAATATGCTTTTATGGGGTTCGCTCCAGAAACTTTCGGGGTATTACATCGAATTGGGTATGTTATCTAGAAACTTTTAGTGCGATCGCCCTATGTTGGGTAGATGTACTTAAATTTTCTGTAGAATACTTTGTTATGTTTCCTATAAGGATACGATCGCTTAGGATAAATTCATGGTAAAGCTCAAAGAAAGAATAGAAGGAGGTGTTTATGGGCTATTGATAGGTGATGCCCTTGGTGTACCTTATGAGTTTCATGCACAAACTGAAATTCCTCCTGTATCGGAAATAGAATTTACCCCACCTGACTATTTCGATCGATCGCATAAAACTATCGCACCTGGAACCTGGTCTGATGATGGGGCACAAGCACTTGTTCTGTTGTCTTCCCTCCTAGATTGCGGAAGATTAGATATTGACAATTTTGGCACGAGATTAGTTGATTGGTATGAAACTGGGTATATGGCAGTCGATGGCAATGTGTTTGATGTTGGCATCCAAACAGGTCAAGCTATTAGAAAACTAAGATTAGGAGTTAAGGCAGCAATAGCTGGACAAACTGAACAAGCCAAGGGCAATGGTTCATTAATGAGAGTTCTGCCGCTGGCACTATGGCATAAAGGTAGTGATGAACAACTTGTTAACGATGCTCATCAACAGTCAGTTGTGACTCATGGACATCTTAGATCGCAAATATGTTGTGCTTTATACTGTTTGTGGGCTAGGTACACTTTAGAGGGAAAAGCCAATTCTTGGAAAGAGGCAGTAACCAAAATTAAAGAAATCTATGGTCAAGACTCAGATGAATATGCAGAACTAATGTGGGCAGTAAGACCTGACGATAGTATTGATGGGCAGGGAAGTGGCTATGTGGTTGATACTTTACGTTCTGCTAAATGGGCGATGAAAAAAAATACTTACGAAGAGGTTGTAAAAGCTGCTATCTCTCTGGGTAGAGATACAGATACAACGGCGTGTGTGGCGGGTGGGATAGCTGGAATACGCGATGGAATGAAAGCAATTCCTAAAAGATGGCTCGCTGATTTAAGAGGTAAAGATATTTTATATTCAGAGTTACAAAAATTAGTCGATTGGAGATGTAGGTAGGGAGCATCTCAGCTTTGCATTTATATAGTGCTGTCCTCGCTCGCGTATTATACGATACGCGAGCGAGGACAGCACTATAAGAAAAAATGCTTTTTACAAAAATGAGATGCTCCCTGTAGGTAGAAGGCGGCATAACAACTCTGCAAACAAACGAATGATGCGATAAAAGTCTAAATCTGTGTTTTGAAAATAACCAACAGAGTATTGAGAAGAAAACAGGCGAACTCTTAAGCCAAACCATACAAAAAGCAACCGTTTTTTGGAGTAGCAAGCAAATTGAACCTCCAATTTACACTTTTAGTTAGTTGGGATGGAAGATATTGTGCGATCGATCGCACATTGGGATCTTACCCAGTTAGAGGGCTGTTTTAAGAATTATTAACCAAACGATCGAATTAACAACAAACAAAAAGGTATAAAAAATATAGATTGATGGAGCGCAGATAGCTCTCCATAAAGAAGGCATTTTAATTGTTTTTAATGAACCGAGCGGGTGAACAAGACCTTCAGGAATTGAGCGAGTATTAAAACTTTCATTTAAGGCGCTTTCATTATTCAAGAATTGGGTAATTGCATTGACTCTTTGCAGGTAATAAAATTGCACCTTCCAGTAGGTAGCTTCTAAAAACCAAAAACCAAAAATTATAACGTATCCTAGGGGAACCAACGCATCTATTTTGCTTGTAAAAACCCAACCAATCAAGGCTACCCAAATGGTAATTGCCGCAGTTTTTAATTGCATCAGAATTGTTGTGAAGTTAGCTATTTTTTTCTCTAGTTCCTCTGCTCCTTTTTGCAGCATTGCTAGCTGAAATTCAAATCGATCCATGTTTGATTCCGCGAATGTTTATATTAGAGTTATCGAAAAAATTATAATCTTTTTTTCTTTCGGTGTCGTTATAGAACTTCGCCTGACGCACCCTACAAGTCGATTTTAGATTATATAGTAAGGTGCGTCAGCTCCCGAAATTCCCGATCGCCATTAGAGAACTTCGCCTGACGCACCCTACAAGTCGATTGTTGTGTGACAGTTGCGTCCAGGACTATTAAAGTCACGCACCTTACTGAATTAAATTAAATCCGGTACTTTGGGTTTAATTCGGCGCTCGTACCAGTTCATTAACGGGGTGGCGCTAATGCCGTGTACTATCACAGAAATTACGATAGTTGTAAAGGTTATCCAGGCTACTTTTTCGGCAGTTTCGCCTTTCAAACCGTGACCCAAAGCATAGGTAAAATAATAGATAGAACCGACGCCACGAATGCCGAACCAACCGAACAGCAATCGGCTGGCGGGATGCAAAGGACTGCCGATCGTACTAATCCAAGCTCCCACAGGCCGAATCAAAAAAATTAACAATCCACCTACTAAAAGCGAGTAGCCGCCATATGCCAACATAGGTTCTAGGCGCAGGAGCGAACCTAATAGTAAAAGAGTTGCTACTTCTGTCAACTTTTCAATGCGTTCGGTAAAATTTAGTTGGGAAAGCGGTTTTTCGGGGTCGTGGTAACTGCGCTGCACGACAATTCCTGCTACAAAAACTGCGAGGAATCCGTAGCCGTTGACTACTTCTGTGAGGGAATAGGTGAGCAGAATTGTGCTGAGAGCGATGAAATCTTCCATTAATTCGTCGGCCGGTCTGTAGCGTTGCAATTGGCGATCGATCCAGGTGACGGCTTTAGCTACTAAAATGCCCATCACGATACCTGCGGCGATCGCCCAAATTAAGTCAACTGCTGCCCACTGCGGAAACCAGTTCGACCAATTGTTATCTTTCATCGCATAAATGCCGAAGTAAACAAAGGGAAAAGATAAAGCATCGTTTAAACCACCTTCCGATGTTAAACCAAAACGCAATTCATCGCTATCGTCTATATTAGCTAATTGAACTTCTGAGGCTAAAACTGGATCGGTGGGAGCGAGAATTGCTCCCAATAAAATAGCAGGCCCCCAATCTAATTTCACAAACCAATGAGCGATCGCAGCCACAGCAAAAATCGAAATTGGCATTAAAAAACCGATCAGCCGCGCTGTGGAATTCCAAGCCCAAAGTTGCAGCGGGCGATTCATTTTTAAGCCGCAACTGAACAGAGAAACAATCACTACAAATTCTGTAAGTCTTTCTAAAAATTGAGCTTCGGGGCGCAATTCAATCAGCTTGACGCCGTAGGGCCCCAATCCGATACCGACAATTAGATAAATTAAGGCATAAGATACCGGCAATCGCGAAATCCATCCCGATCCCAAGGTGACTGTGAGCAGGAGGATACCAATCACTAGCAAGTTTAAAATGTAAGGATCTACCATGACGATCGCACTTTTGAGCTGGTTTAACAAGTGCGATCTTGACAGCTAAAAGCTTCTGGCGCATCCACCACCAGCTAGAGTCTGCTATCCTCCGAAAGTTACAGTTGTTAAGTAGAAGGAAGAAGGAATAAGGAATAAGGAAGAAGGGAGAAGATATACACAGTAAGCTGGAGAGCGATCCGTATTTTACGTTTACGTTTAATTAGGTGGACTTACTAATACAACTACCAACTGACAACTGTCAACTGTCAACTGACTAATTAGGAACCCCATTTTTTTCGGTAGCGATGATGTGCAAATCTACGTGTTTGAGCGATCGCACTAACTGTTGAGTCAAGGAGCCCCGCAGCAGCAAATTCCAGCGGGATTGCTGGCTTTCACCGATCACAATTTGAGTAATCCGATACTGTTTCGCTACATCCGAAATCGCTCTGGCTATTTTATTGCCGTTTACTCGCAAAAATTTCCCGTTAAATTCTTTACAGAGTTTATCACAAGTTTCAACGTGCAAGCTTTCTGATTTTGTTAAAAATCGATCTGGATGATCGACAAACAAAGCATAAAACGGGGCATTCATGTAGTTAGCAAGCCTCGCGCCCCGCCGCAGTAATTGTAAGGAATTGGGATAAGTCGAGACGCACACTAAAACTCGTTCGTGAATGTTGCAAACTTGACCTTTTAATGTTGCTGCGTCATCTTCAACACTGTCTGCGACTTCTCGCAGGGCGAGTTCTCGCAAAGCAATTAAATGACGGCGCTGGAAAAAGTTTTTTAATGATTGTTCAATTTTTTCGGGAGCATAAATTTTGCCTTCTAACAACCTTTCTTCTAAAGTTTCCGGCGTCACATCGACAACGAGTATTTCGTCAGCAGCTTCGAGGATGCGATCGGGCACTCGTTCTCGCACGACAACTCCGGTAATTCGAGCTACTAAATCGTTGAGACTTTCTATATGCTGAATGTTGAGCGTGGAGAAAACATCAATTCCAGCATTCAGAATTTCTTCGACATCTTGATATCGTTTTTCTCGGAGAGAACCAGGAATATTTGTATGAGCTAATTCGTCTACTAATGCTAGTTGAGGGCGGCGTTCAATCACCGCCTCAGTATCCATTTCGTTGAGCATTTTTTCGCCACGCAGCATTTGTTTGCGCGGTACTATTTCGAGTCCTTCGCCTTTAGCTGCTGTCTCTTTTCGCCCGTGAGTTTCTAACAGTCCGACGGCGACATCAATTCCTTCAAGTTTGAGTCTGTGGCCTTCTTCTAGCATTCGGAAAGTTTTGCCGACACCGGGGGCCATCCCGATAAATATTTTGTGCTTTCCCCGGCGGCGGGTGCGATCATAAGTGTGGTTGGGTTGGATGTAAACCGCGTCTGGATGGTCTGGGAGTTCGCTAGAGTGAATCATAGCAGTTGACAGTTGACAGTTGGCAGTTGGCAGTTGACAGTTGACAGTTGACAGTTGACAGAAATAACAAATAACAACTAACTAATGACTAATGACTAATGACTAATGACTATTGTAAACCGTCGAGAGCCACATTCAGTTTGAGGACGTTAACTCCTGGTTCGCCGAAAAT
This sequence comes from Microcoleus sp. A6-C6, assembly GCF_036705955.1. Taxonomy (NCBI): domain Bacteria; kingdom Bacillati; phylum Cyanobacteriota; class Cyanophyceae; order Oscillatoriales; family Microcoleaceae; genus Microcoleus; species Microcoleus sp. A6-C6. The sequence goes on from NZ_JAUBVR010000012.1 coordinate 54,644, forward strand.
GCCGAGAAATCTGCCGTCTGTATTTTTGGATACCAACATTTCTACTTGATTGAGATTTAGCGATCGCACTTTTGCTATACGCTCAACTTGCGCCCTAGCTGATTCTACACTAATGTGCGGATCGAGCCCAGAGCCGGAGGTGTAGACTAAATCTGCAGTCGGTTTGATGCCGGCTTGGTTGAGGCGGGCTATTTCTACTTCCACGCCTTGAAAACCATCTTTCTCATTACCTCGCTTCAGCAAATCCGAGTTAGTGGGTGCAAGGTTGCTAGCTCCCGAAACTCCCGTTCTTTGAGTTAAATTATCTGCTTTTGTCGGATCGAAATCTGTAGGTGCAAAGCTGCTGTAATTTGTGGTGGTGGGGCGACTCCAAAAATATTTGTCCGAACTGAAAGGTTGACCGATTAAGGATGAACCGACTACAATTCCCTGCTTAGTAATTAAGCTGCCGTTAGCCTGCGAGTTGAAGGCGACTTGACCGATTACTAGCACGATTAAAGGATAAATAATTGCGGTGATTCCCCACAAAACTAAGGTCACGCGAATCGCTCTGATTAATTCTCTCATAAATTACCTCAATTAAGGAAGAAGGAAGAAGGAAGAAGGAAGAAGGAAGAAGGACTTACACGCGGGGGCCAGAAACCGGGTTTTTTCGCGAAATATTTCGTTTTAGCGCACAGATTAGGTCAAAAACCCGGTTTCTCAGAGTCGGCGCGCCCTACACGCTATACCTAAAATCTTTCCGGTTGGAAAATTACCGTAAACAAATAAACTGCGAGTCCGATGATTACTAAACCCAAAAGGCTTAAACCCCATGCAGCTTTTTTAGTTAAACTTTCATCTGTAGCGGCATACACAGCGGGAGCTATTATCAAATTAAAGCACATTACTAGAAATAGCTGCACCGGGATTGGGTGGCGCTGCCACAGCATTTGTCCTAACTCAACGGTGTCTTGAAAATCTCTAGGCAAAATATCATTCAGCAAATCGTTTCGTTTCATAATTCCTCTTGTTTTTCGATTATGTTTCTTGACAAATTGCAGCAAATATGTTTTGATTATGCTTCCTCTTGTCCCTCGCGCAGTTGATTGCGAAACTCAACTACAGCATCGTATTGATCGGGGATATTGGCACAACGAACGAACAATGTTAAATCCAAATCAGGTAGCAATTCACTGCGATCGACTTGTTTGTATTCTTCGTCTTGCAAACGGTACAGGGCTAGCTTGCCTTTTTTCCAAAACCATACTTCGGGAACCTTGACTCGCCTGTAGATTTCCAGAGTATTTACTCCGCCGCTGGTGACAACTACTTCTATTACAATGTCGGGAATCTCTTTCTTAGTTTCCAGATTGAATGATTCATCAGGCTCTTTTCTTCCTCCTAGTTGGATACTGCCGAGAGTCTTGCTACCACGCTTGTAAAATCGGATGTTTGTGTGTTGAAAATAAGCCAGCAGTAAGAGACTGATAGTGCTTTTACCATCTTCATGTTCTACTGAAAGAGGAGACATAATATCTAAGGTTCCATAGAGGTAGGCTAGCCGCACATTTGGAAAATCTTCTAAAGCTGCTTCTATTGCTTCCAATTTCTCCCAGCTAACATCATAAAGCGTGAGGCACTGGTTGCTTTCACTGACTGGTTTATCCAAAAGTTGAGGATTCATAGGTCATTTTGCAATGAGTGGTTTTCAGATGAGCGTCGAGGCAGAACCTCTAAATCTATTCTATCCATTAAATCTCGTACTCTGCTCGCTACCGAACCTCTATGCTAGCCCGATCGCAGCAATAAACACATCGATGACTTTGATGGCGATAAACGGCGCGACTGCTCCGCCCAATCCGTAGATTAAAATGTTCCGCTGCAATAATTGATTGGCACTCAGTGGTCGAAATTTTACCCCGGTTAATGCTAGGGGAATTAAGGCGGGAATAATTAAAGCATTGTAAATTAATGCGGATAAAACTGCTGATTGACCACTGGCTAAACCCATGATGTTTAAAGCGCCAACTGGGGCAAACATTGCCGGAATAATGGCAAAATATTTGGCGATGTCGTTGGCTAGCGAAAATGTAGTCAGCGCGCCGCGAGTAATTAGCAATTGTTTGCCGATTGTTACTAAGTCAATGAGTTTTGTGGGGTCAGAATCTAAGTCCACCATGTTCGCGGCTTCTTTGGCTGCTTGGGTTCCAGAATTCATTGCGAGTCCGACGTTTGCTTGGGCTAGGGCGGGTGCGTCGTTGGTTCCATCTCCCGTCATTGCTACTAATTTGCCTTCGGCTTGTTGCTTGCGAATTACTTCGATTTTGTCCTCTGGAGTTGCTTCGGCTATGAAGTCGTCAACCCCGGCTTCGTCGGCAATTACTGAGGCGGTAATGCGGTTATCTCCGGTGAGCATGATGGTGCGAATTCCCATTTTTCGGAGTTGGTCAAACCGATCGCGAATTCCCGGTTTAATCACATCTTTCAAATAGATAATTCCGTAGGTGTCGCTACCTTGACAAACAGCTAACGGCGTGCCTCCCAACCGCGAAACCCGCTCGTAAGCTTCATCGAGATCCACGCCGAAATTGCCGCCGCGCGATCGCACAAAACCCTTCACCGCATCCACCGCGCCCTTGCGAACCTCCGTACCATCGGGTAAATCGGTACCCGACATCCGCGTTTTTGCGGAAAAATCAAGCCCGGTGGCACCTCGATCGTTAGTGCGATCGAACTGGGCGACTGCGCCCAACTTTTCGGCCAAACGGACGATCGACTTTCCCTCTGGCGTGTCGTCAAACACACTCGCAGTCAGCGCTACCTGCGCCACTTGTTGCAGCGAATGACCGTTTACCGGAATGAATTCCTCGGCTAAACGGTTGCCCAGCGTAATCGTCCCCGTTTTGTCCAAAATCAGCGTATTCACGTCACCACAAGCCTCAACGGCGCGTCCAGATGTCGCTATCACGTTAAACTGAGCGACGCGATCCATCCCCGCAATGCCGATCGCGCTCAACAAACCGCCAATGGTTGTCGGGATCAGCGCCACCAGCAGCGAAATCAGCGTCACCACGCCCACAGGAGTTTTCACATAATTGCCGATCGGCGGAATCGTGGACACCACAATCAAAAACACCAGAGTCAGCACCGCCAGCAGCACCGTCAGCGCGATCTCGTTCGGCGTTTTTGAGCGTTCTGCGCCCTCCACCAGCGCGATCATCCTGTCCAAAAAGCCCTTACCGGGGTCGGCCATCACCCGCAGTGTCAGTTCGTCAGAAAGGATGCGCGTACCGCCCGTGACCGAACTGGCGATGTCCGAACCCGGTTCCTTCAGCACCGGTGCGGATTCGCCGGTGATCGCAGATTCGTCCACCGATGCGACACCCGCGATCACTTCGCCGTCGGAAGGAATGACATCGCCTGCGATCACTTTAATTTGGTCGCCGCGTCTCAAAGATGTTGAACTAACTTCTTGAATTGAACCGTCTGGTAGGAGTTTGCGGGCTGTGGTGTCGGCTTTGGTCGATCGCAGTGCATCTGCTTGCGCTTTCCCGCGGCCTTCTGCTACCGCTTCCGCGAAATTAGCAAATACCAAAGTAAAGAACAAAATGAACGTGACTAAACCGTTGAAGACTACTTGATTGTTGCCGGGAACTGGGCCAAAAAGCGTAGGATCTATTGTTAAAAGTGCAGTCACAATTGTGCCTACCCACACCACAAACATCACTGGGTTTTTCACCATTACCCGCGGGTTTAGCTTTATAAAAGCTTCTTTGAAAGCTCTTTGATAAAGGCCTTTTGTATTTGCTTTGGGTGTGTGTTTGCGAGACTCGCGAGAGCCTCGGCGGGGGGGTTTTGGGAAATTGGGGGAGTTGGAGGAAGCCATAATTTGGATTTTTAATGAACCGCAGAGGACGCAGAGAGCGCAGAGAAGGAGAAGGGTGAGGTTGATTTTTTTTTGCTACTGAGGTGGGGGAGTTGGTGTTCCCAGAGGCGATGGCGCAGTTATTGGTGCGGGTTCTAATTTGCTGCTGCTAATTTCAAATCCTTCTGCAATTGGCCCCAAAGCTAGGACTGGGAAAAATGTCAGCGCGCCTAGAATGACGATTACTCCTGCGGTTACGCTGGTGAATAAGATGGAATCGGTTCTGAGTGTTCCGGTTGTTTCGGGAACGAGTTGTTTGTTGGTCATGCTGTCAGCTAGCAGCAGCATTGCAATAATTGGAACGTAGCGCCCCATCAGCAAGCTAAAACAGGTGCTTAAATTCCACCAAAGTCCTGTTGCTGCGGGTTGAGAATCTCCTAATCCTTCAAAGCCTGAACCGTTGTTTGCGGCCGCTGAAGCGTATTCGTACATCACTTGGGAGATGCCGTGAAATCCAGGGTTGCTGATGCCGCTCAAGCTGTCGGTAAAGGCGAGGGTAATGGCGCCTGGGATTAAAACTGCGATCGGGTGAACTAACAAAACCACACTGGCTAAAACTATTTCATTTTTTTCAATTTTGCGTCCCAAAAACTCTGGCGTTCTACCAACCATCAATCCGGTGAGAAATACGCTCAAAATCAGGTAAATAAATAAGTAAGCTGTTCCTGTTCCTTGTCCGCCCCAAACAATTTGCAGAAACAAGTTAGACAGAGTAGCAAAACCTGCGGGAGGCATTAAAGAATCGTGCATTCCGTTCACGGCCCCGCACATTGTGCCAGTCGTAGTCACCGCCCAAAGTGCAGTTTCTGCCCAGCCAAATCTAACTTCTTTTCCTTCTAAATTGGGTTGTACGGAACCCAGCAAGTTATTGACTTGAGGATTGCCTTGGTATTCGCCAACTGCTGCAATGCCAATCAAGCCAACATAAATTATAAATACCATCCAAAAAATCAGCCATCCCTGTTTTTTGTTGTTGGCAAATCTGCCGTAAGTATGAATGAATGCTGCAGGGATTGAAACCATTGCTAGGGTTTCTAGCAGGTTGGTAAAAGGGTTGGGATTTTCTAAGGGGTGAGCCGAGTTAATCCCGAAAAATCCGCCGCCGTTTTCTCCTAGTTGTTTGATGCTTTCAAAGTGAGCGACTGGGCCGCGGGAAATAACTTGGGTACTGCCTTCTAAGGTGGTGGCAACTTGGGGGCCTGCTAGGGTTTCTGGCACTCCTGAAATTAGCAATAGCAAGGCAATTATTAAAGATAATGGCAGGAGAATTCTGGTGATTGATTGAATTAAATCAATGTAAAAGTTACCTAATGGGCGGCCGGTAAGTCCCCGAATAAAGGCAATTCCTACTGCTAAACCTGTGGCGGCTGAGGTAAACATTAAAAAACCCAGTGTTAGTTGGGATAGATAACTATATGTTGTCTCGCCGGAGTAATGCTGTTGGTCGGTATTTGTGAGGAATGAAATTGTTGTGTGTAGGGCGGTATCCCAGGTTGGTGAACTTAGGCTGGTGGGATTTAAAGGTAGCACTCCCTGAAGTATGAAGCTTAAGAATACAAATATGCCCATTGCTAGATTGCTGTATAATAGCGATCGCGCATATTGCCACCCTGTCATGGAATCTACAACACGAATGTTGCCGGCTTTATAGATGAGTTGTTCTACGGGTTTCATGGCGGAATCGAGGAAAGTTCGTTCTCCCATGTACACCCGCGCCATGTAATTGCCGAAGACTGGCGCGATCGCGATTAAAATGATTAGCGTTAATGCTATTTGAATTAATCCTTGCAGCATAACTTAGTTAAAAAATCCTCGTTGTTGAATAAATCCGCTTCACTCCTCGGAAAATGGCTTCGGAAGGAAGTCCACAAAACGGGGTGAGTTTTCTTTAAGGTTACTTCTAGTTCGCAGCCTATCGCCCGATTAATTGCTACTGCTAAAATACGATCTCCGCAGAAAATCGTTGGAATTTCGCTGGCTATAATTAATCGGTTTTCTCTTGTTAATCCCAAGCAATAGCAGTTATCGGGCAATTGTATGGCACTTAGTGCTATGCCGCAATAACTGCTGTTGAATTGGATCGGTACTTGAATGAGTTTTGGTTCTGCAAAGCTCATAAACGACTCCCGTAGGCCGCAAGGTTAGGTTTACTTTATATTGATTACTCTACAGAAGTTTGGGGTGTTTGATAATTAGTCTTAAGATATAAGTTACTGTTTAGGATTTATGATTATCTGCTATATACTTTTACTAATAGGCGAATGTTTAGATAATGTTTGAAATCTATACTTGCAGGTATAGATGCTGTGTAAACGCTGTTTTTTGCGCCACAATTGCGATCGATGCTTTAACAAACAGGATTTACGCACTCATATAGTTTGATGCGCTACAAGTAGCAGTAAGGCGCGCACTACGCGCCCTACATATAGAATACCTTTGTCCGGGACTGTCTAAGCTATGTTGAAATTGGCAGCACTTATCGAGCTGGCAGACACTCCATTGAGAGAAGCTAAAATTTGACCGGTTGCTGACAAACGGATGAAAGTTGAACTGTTTTCTTGAGTAATCGACAGTTGGGAAAAAGTGAGATTGTTGGCGAGTATTAGCAAATCTTTGCCATCCTCAAAATCCAAGATAGTATCGATGCCAGAATTGGTGGAAATCAAGAATTTATCATTGCCAGCACCTCCTGACAAAATATCACTTCCCAAACCGCCAGTCAGCAAATCATCACCATTTCCTCCGAACAAAAGGTCTGTGCCATCACCGCCATTCAAACTGTCATCACCGTTCTCTCCGAACAAAACATCATTACCGCTACCTCCCAGCAATGTATCGTTATCATCGCCACCATAAAGAGTGTCATTCCCAAGGCATCCGTCTAGCAAATCGTTATTTTGATTTCCATTTAAGAAATCATTGCCAGCACCTCCGCAGATACTATCATCTCCGAAGTTACCGTAAAGACTATCCTCACCTTCGCTGCCAAATATAATATCATTTCCCTTGCCCCCATAGCCGCGATCGTTACCTTCACCGCCGTCGATAAAATCAGCACCGACATTGCCAAAAATTAAGTCGTTATCTTCCTTGCCATTGATTGAATCATTGCCCCGATCGCCCAAAATGAGGTCTTCACCTTCACCGCCAACAATGATGTCATTATTTTTGCCACCAAACAGGGTATCATTTCCCCGATCGCCACTAATAAAATCATTTTGTTTGTTTCCGTAAAAAGTATCGTTGTTTTCGCCTCCGTATAAGTTGTCATTGCCGAAACCCGCATCGAATATGTTCGGATTTGAACTGCCGTAAAAAGCGTCATTATCGGGAGTACCAAACTGGATTTCACCGCTGCCATTGCTGGTGATAATATTTTCAGCTTCATTGGGTAAATCCCAATTTGGATATTTAATAGTATTGCAAATGCAATCACTTTCAGTTGAACTTGGTGTCGGAGTTGGAGTTGGCGCGGGCGTCGGAGTTTCCGATGGTGTGGGAATTGGTGTTGGTGTTGGCGCTGGTATTGGCGCAGGCGTTGGTGTTGGGGCTGGTGTTGGCGCTGGCGCTGGTGTTGGTGTTGGGGCTGGTGTTGGCGCTGGCGCTGGTGTTGGTGTTGGCGCTGGCGCTGGTATTGGCGCTGGTATTGGGGCTGGCGCTGGTGTTGGGGCTGGCGTTGGTGTTGGGGCTGGCGTTGGCGTTGGTGTTGGGGTTTCCGATGGCGTTGGCGTTGGCGCTGGTGTTGGCGCTGGCGTTGGCGTTGGAGTTTCCGATGGTATTGGTGTCGGTGTGGGTGTCGGCGTTGGCACTGGCGATATTGGCGTCGGTGTCGGCGTTGGCGATATTGGCGTCGGTGCAGTGTAGTTAATAATAGTCGTGGTAGCGGTATCAGCGGTAATTATCGGTGTTACCGCTGCGATGCCTGTGGGATCTGACAGGGTGACGGTAATAGTTTCATCGGGTTCAACCGTGGTGTCGCCCAACACATCCAGAGTGATGGTTTTTGATGTTTCACCCGTCGCAAAATTAATCGTGCCAGTAGCAGTTTTTGCCCCAGAAGTACCGCCGATATTGTTATAATCGCTGCCGTTGGTAGCTGTTCCTGCGATCGCATATTTGACGCTACTTGCCCCGTTAGTGACGTTGCTGCGAGTTACAGTGAAAGTTAGAGGTTTTTTGCCGCTATTGCCTTCATCAAGGGTGGCAGCATTGGTGGCAATGTCATAAGCAACAGAAACTTGATCTGAAATAGTTAGTGTGGTTTGTTTTGTGGAACCCGCAATGCCACCGGTAATTGTGCCAAGGTTGAAAATTACGGTTTCTGGGTTTTCAGAGATATTGTCAGACTTGATAGTAACTGCAATATTTTTGGTGAGTGCGTCACCTGTTGCACCTGCGGGGAAAGTAATCGAAGTAGGGGAAAAGGTGTAGTCAGAATTTTCGGTGGCTGTGCTAGTGGGGTCGAGGAGAATTGGCACAACGACATCGTTTAAGGGAGTGCCACCGGTGATCTTGACGGGAATATTAACTACTGTGTCTGTTGTTCCTTCCACACTGTTGTAAGTGACCGCACCGAAATTAACTGTATTCGATGTATTCAGCAGAACCGAGACATTTTGACCGGAAGCCGTAGCTATATCCAACTTGCCGTCAGCATTAAAATCTCTCGCAACCGCAAAAGCAATATAATAAGCATCATTGTTCGGGGCATACGGGAGCGTAAAGTTGCTGAGAGTACCAAATTTACCCGTACCATCTCCTGACAAGACTGAAAGTTCCCGAATGGTGTGGCTAGGCGTGGCTAAATCGAGTTTGCCATCGCCACTAAAATCCCCTGCAACCACAGATTCGGGACCAAAAGATAGAGAACGTTTGACACTAAAGTTGTTAGCAGTATCAAAATTACCCGTACCATCTCCCAAAAAGACTGAGACAGATTTATTGGTGTTATTATTAGCCGCGATATCGAGTTTGCCGTCGCCATTAAAGTCGCCTGTGACAACAGTGCGATACTCAGTCCCAGGGGAGGTAAGGTTAACGGGGGAGTTAAAGTTGCCCTTACCATCTCCTAATAAAACGGAGATGTTATCAGTCAATGAATAGTTCGATGTGACTAAATCAAGTTTGCCGTCGCCGTTAAAGTCGGCTGTGTCAAGAGTAAACTTGCGTGTTTGTGTATTAATCTTAACGGCAGTGCCAAAGCTACCAGCACCATCTCCCAAAAATATTGAAATGAAGTTATCGAGATAAGGAGTTGTGGCTAAATCTAACTTGCCATCTCCATTAAAGTCACCGGCTACGATCGAAGCATGATCTATATTTTCACCGAAGTTGGTAGGATCACCAAAACTGCCAGTACCTGTCCCCAGCCGGATGGAAACGAAATTGCCGTTACCTTGTAAATCCTTACGATTCGCTACAGCTAAATCGAGTTTGCCGTCTCCATTAAAGTCGCCCACTGCAACGCCATTGGGATTCTCCTTACCTGCTGGCTTAACTAAGCTGATAGGAGTAGCAAAGCTTCCCGTAGTACCCGTCCCCAATAATATGGAAATATCTCTTGGGAAGAAGCGATCTTGCTTGCCTGTCACTACTAAGTCGAGGAAACCGTCACCATTAAGGTCGCCCGTATCAATGTCTCCAGCATTTGGTACACTATAGTTCCTGGCTTCACTGAAGGTTGCAAGGACGTGGCTATATGCTGCTAGAACTTCGGGCCGAAATGCTAAAGAGGCTGCTATTTTCCCGGTTGTCGTTTCCAGTTCCCAGTCGCCACCTTTTGCTGCACTGCCGGTGAGGTTTTTGGAGGCGGCAACGTTGGTATTTGTGAGTTGGGCGATGCGCTGGATGAATGCGATCGCACTTAATGCCACATTACAACCATAAATCAAAATGTCCGCGCCCAAACAAAAAGCATTCCGCCACTGCTGCAATTTCTCTGAATAAGCTTCCAGATTGTCTAAACTCAAGCTACTGCTACCCAGTTGCAAGCTTCCCGGAGTCCCGTGAGAAATGATGTGGATGCTCTCAATATTCGTGCGATGAGCTAAGATTTGAGTAATTTGATCTATCGCATCCCTTTTCCCGTGTAACACTACAACTTCGGTACCCGGTGTTACCCCGGCCATCAAACTTTGATAATCTGTAACTTGGCGATCGATAAAGGCGATCGCACTTCCTGAAACTTGACAATTAAAGTTTGGCATCACAGCACTTATTCCTGATTGAACTAGAGTTAAAAATTGTTGCATCAACCATAACAGTTGATTCCATAAAACTATGTAAATATTTAGCAAGTATCTATTGATACATAGTCCCTCGATCGAATCTATAGGTTTGTCCGCAGATCCGCCGGGTTGGTGTGGATATTGTGGCACAGTATTTACGGTGAATTATTGCGAATTTGGAGGTGAACCCATCCTAGAGCTTATTGAGAATGCTGCAAGATTTCAGCTCGATCGCACTTTCTACCGTATTTTTATTAAATCAGGTGGCTATTTGAGAACGTGAGTGAGTTATCATCGACTTCTCATCGACTTTTCATTAGACATCTCGCATAATTAGATCAGTCCTGGATGCACTCCGACAAAGAAACCGGGTTTTTTACCAAATCTGTCGGCTGCGACGAAGTATTGTCGTAAAAAAACCCGGTTTCTGGGCCCCGATGCCTAAATCCTATAGATTTTTGTCCAGATAGGCCAAGGCGTAACGCATTTTCTTAGATTTTTAGTAAATTAGATGTAGCAGGAGGCAGCAAGCCCTAAGTAATAAGCTCATCTTTTTCAGCAATCGATCGAGTCCGCCATCGCCTTGCCGATTGCTATATTATTTTTCTTTCTTTCTAATAAAAATCTTGAGAAACTTCTTAAAAATCCCCAAAAATGTACTACTTCAAGAGAAGTATTTGCGAGGAAGATGGTCGATAGCCATTTTGTTTGCTATTGTGATCGTGCTGGAATTTAGCACGCCGTCGGAGTATCTGTTTGGATACTTTTACACGGGGCCGATTATACTGGCAAATTCGCGCTTGAGTCGGTTGGGAAAGTTACAAATTACGCTGGTAGCGGTAGTTTTGACTCTGTTGAATGTGTTTATTCCTCCTGGAGAAACGATCGCCCTAGCAACTGTTGCAAATAGAGCGATCGCAATTATGGCTTTGGGAGTGACGGGATATTTGAGCGATCGCAATCAGCAGTACCAAGAAGCGATCGCTCTTGCTAAAGCTCAGTTACAGTCTCAGCAGCAGCTAGCCAGCATCCGAGAGGATTTTGTCTCTACTTTGAGTCACGACTTGAAAACGCCGATGCTGGGGGCGATCGAAACAATTAAAGCTTTTAAATCAGCAAAATTTGGCGATGTCACTCCCCATCAGCAAAAGGTTCTCGAAACAATGGCGCGATCGCACAAAATGTCGTTACAATTAGTAGAAACCCTGTTGGATGTTTACCGCAACGATACTGAAGGTTTGAAACTGCAACTTGCTCCTGTAAATTTAGTCGCTTTAGCAACAGAGGTAATCGCCACACTCGCAGATTTATCGGCGGCGCGCCGAGTTTATATTAGTACCAGTTACGGAGAGTCTGATTTCCGTCGCTCTTTGTGGGTAAACGGCGATGCAGTCCAACTCCAGCGCGTTTTTGTTAATTTGCTAACAAACGCGCTCAACCATTCTCCACGAGGCGGCAAAGTAGAAATTGTGATGGCATCTCATTCAAATTATCAGGTAGTGAAAGTGATCGATAGCGGGTTGGGAATTACCGCAGGGGAACTCTCGCAGCTATTCGAGCGTTTTTATCAAGGAAATAGCGATCGGCAAGCTAAAGGATCGGGATTGGGATTATACTTATCTCGCCAAATTATTGACGCCCACGGCGGTATAATTTGGGCAGAAAACAAATTGCCCCACGGTGCTTTGTTTGGATTCCGACTACCAGCAATCTCCGCCAATGAAACCTAATTCTCCCCTACGAATTCTCCTAGTTGAAGACGACGAACTGTTTCGGTTGGGACTGCAAACTCGATTGCAGCAGGAAAGTTGTTTGCAAATAATTGCCGAGGCGGAAGATGGCGAAACTGCGGTAGAATTGACTCAGGAATATTTGCCGGATGTGGTGGTTTTGGATGTAGGTTTGCCGGGAATTGGTGGCCTTGAAGCGTGCCGCCAAATTAAACAGCAACATCCCGAAATTCCCGTTTTAATTTTAACATCCCATTCCCAAAAATCGTTAATTGAAAGGTTGATGGCTGCGGGAGCTCACGGATATTGTCTCAAGGGAATTGCAGCGGAAACTTTGGTTTTGGCAATTCGATCGGTAGCGTCGGGCGCTTCTTGGTGGGATAAGGGTGCAACTGCGGAAATTAGGGCAGTTTTTACTCATGCTGAACCTGTGAAAGTCGGGGTAAAATCGGAAGTTTTAGACAATCCACTGACGAAGCGGGAACAGGAAATTTTGGCTTTAGTTGCTGGTGGGAAAAGCAATCAGGAGATTGCACAAATATTGTACATTGCTCCGGGGACTGTGCGGGTGCACGTTCACGCGATTTTGCAAAAGTTAGAAGTGCGCGATCGCACTCAAGCAGCAGTGCTCGCTATTCAGAAGGGATTGGTAGCAAAAGAACTGTTAGGCGATCGATCTTAAGTCTGGTGGTTTATAATAATCGCAAAACCTTGATCGTTTGATATCGTTTCCGGTTGCATCGCTATTGTTCAAACAGTTAACATTCAACATCACCTGACGGTGCAACCTAAATTGATAAGATTTATAATAAGTTTTGAAAAATTACTTGACACAAAAATAATTAAATAGTAGTAATATTTATCTATAATATTTAATTTAATTATGTTCTTATTATGCCATCATTAGATGTATTTTTATCAGAATATGTAGAAGGTATAGCCTTTCTCAAAAAGGTGAGGTACGCTTCGGCCAAACAGGGCATTGGGCATTGGGCTATCCTTATCTTTCTGAGAACTGCTATAGCAGTAATAATAAAGCTTTAGAAATATACAACGGTACTACAGCGCCAATTAACTTATCAGCCGGAAATTATATTGTACAAACATATTTTAACGGGGCGTTGCTGAATGAAAGTATGATGAAATCTCCCAATTCAGCAACGCCTTAGTTTTCAAGTGATGGGGAATGACAATGCTGCTTTGTTTAGCGTACCACCTGCGATCGACTCTTTAGGATAATTGACTTTTGCGCCTGCAATAGGTGCGATCGGCAGTGCTACTATTAATTTAAATCTGAAAGATAACGGCGGTACACTTAACGGTGGTATCGATACTTCGCCTAGCCAGACTTTCGTCATTCACCTCACTAACCAGCCGGCAATGGGACAACCAGACAGTTACAGCATTCCCCACGACAAGGTATTTAACCTGCCAGCCCGCGGAGTCCTAGCCAACGACTCCGATGGCGATGCCTTGACTGCCAAACTGGTGTCCTCGCCAAACAATGGCAAGGTAGTTTTCAACAGCGACGGTTCCTTCAGCTATACTCCGAATCCGGGTTTTGCAGGCGCAGACAACTTTACCTATAGCGTCAGCGATGGGACATCGCCGTCTCCCCCCATTCCGGTGAACCTCAACGTCACCAACTTTTCACCTGCGGGACAACCAGACAGTTACAGCATTCCCCACGACAAGGTATTTAACCTGCCAGCCCGCGGAGTCCTAGCCAACGACTCCGATGGCGATGCCTTGACTGCCAAACTGGTGTCCTCGCCAAACAATGGCAAGGTAGTTTTCAACAGCGACGGTTCCTTCAGCTATACTCCGAATCCGGGTTTTGCTGGTTTTGACAATTTCAGCTACAGCCTCAGCGATGGGGCATCGCCGTCTCCCCCCATTCCGGTGAACCTCAACGTCACAAACCAGCCGGTAGGGGGACAACCAGACAGTTACAGTATTCCCCACGACAAGGTATTCAATCTGCCAGCCCCCGGAGTCTTAGCCAACGACGACAACTTGGAGGGCGACACATTGACTGCCAAACTGGTATCAGTCCCCAACAACGGCAAGCTGAATTTCAATGCAGACGGTTCCTTCAGCTATACTCCGAATCCAGGTTTTGCAGGTTTTGACAACTTCAGCTACAGCGTCAGCGATGGGGCATCGCCGTCTCCCCCGATTTCGGTGAACCTCAATGTCACTAACCAACCACCAGGACCACAACCAGACAATTACAGGATTCCCCACGACAAGGTATTTAATCTGCTAACCCGCGGAGTCTTAGCCAACGACGACAACTACGACGGCGACCCCCAAACTGCCAAACTGCTGTCAGTCCCTAGCAACGGCAAGCTCAATTTCAAAGCAGACGGTTCCTTCAGCTATACTCCGAATCCCGGTTTTGCAGGTTTTGACAACTTCAGCTACAGCGTCAGCGATGGGGCATCGCCGTCTCCCCCGATTTCGGTGGACCTTAATGTCACTAACTTTCCACCAGAACCACAACCAGACAATTACAGCATTCCCCAAGACAAGGTATTTAACCTGCCAGCCCGCGGAGTCCTAGCCAACGACTCCGACCCCGATGGCGATGCCTTGACTGCCAAACTGGTGTCCTTGCCAAATCAGGGCAAGGTAGTTTTCAACAGCGACGGTTCTTTCAGCTATACTCCGAATCCGGGTTTTGCAGGTTTTGACAACTTCAGCTACAGCGTCAGCGATGGGGTATTGGCGTCTCCCCCGATTTCGGTGGACCTTAATGTCACCAAGTTCTTAATCAACCAACCGCCGCAGGCAAATAGTGATCGTTACACCACTCCTCACGACAAAACACTCAATATTCCAATCCCCGGACTCCTGGCCAATGATATTGACCCTGACGGCGACCCCCTAACTGCAAAACTTGAGTCCGGCCCTAGCAACGGCAAGCTGAATTTCAAGGCTGACGGTTCCTTTAGCTATACTCCGAATCCCGGTTTTGCTGGTTTGGACAACTTCAGCTACAGCATCACTGACGGGGCATTCCCACCTTTTTTGGGGGTGCCAGTAAATATCAATGTCACCAATCAGCCACCACAGGCAAATAGTGACAGTTACAACACTCCTCACGACAAAACACTCAATATTCCAATCCCCGGACTCCTGGTCAATGACATTGACCCTGACGGCGACACATTGACTGCAAAACTTGAGTCTGGCCCTAGCAACGGCAAGCTGAATTTCAATGCTGACGGTTCCTTTAGCTATACTCCGAATCCCGGTTTTGCTGGTTTTGACAACTTCAGCTACAGCATCACTGACGGGGCATTCCCACCTTTTTTGGGGGTGCCGGTCAAAATCATTGTCACCAATCAGCCACCACAGGCAAATCGCGACAGTTACAACACTCCGCACGACAAGACACTCAATGTCCTAATCCCCGGAGTTCTGGTCAATGACATTGACCCTGACGGCGATACATTGACTGCAAAACTTGAGTCTGTCCCCAAAAACGGCAACCTGAATTTCAATGCTGACGGTTCCTTTAGCTATACTCCGAATCCTGGTTTTGTTGGTTTTGACGACTTCACCTACAGCATCACTGACGGGGCGGCCTTCCCGCCTTTTTTCACGACTGTGCCGGTAAATCTCAATGTCACTAATCAGCCACCACAGGCAAATAGTGACAGTTACAACACTCCCCACGACAAGACACTCAATGTCCTAATCCCCGGAGTTCTGGCCAATGACATTGACCCTGACGGCGATACATTGACTGCAAAACTTGAGTCTGTCCCCAAAAACGGCAACCTGAATTTCA